>JAISKQ010000198.1 GCA_031260865.1 Prevotella sp. | reverse complement strand
TAAACAGGCGCGTATTATTGTTGCGGATCGTGCCATAATGGAATTGTTGAGTCCAACCTTTTTCCCAATCCATGATAGCTCCTTCGACAAGCATCGCGGATTTGAATTTCAGTATTTCGCCATGAGCCAGTTCTTTTCCACCATATACCTTGTTGAAAATAGCGTCAATTTCGTTTTGAGTATAATCTTCCGCGTAAAATTCCTCGATACCATGATCCGATAATTTACAACCTGCTTCGGCAAAGAAATCGTGACGTTTACGAAGGGCTGTCATCAGGTCGGTGAAGTTACTTACCGGCACTCCCGAAACTTCCGAGAGCCTTTCCACATAAGCCCTGAACACATCCGGCGATTCAACAGCCATCGCTTTATCGGGACGCCATGTAGGAAGTACTTTTACGGAAAATCCTTCTTTTTTCAGCGCAAGATGATATTCCAGTGAATCCACCGGATCATCAGTTGTACAAACCGCCTCCACGTTATAATGCTTCATCAGCCCCCTCGCGGAAAACTCAGGCGTACGCAATTTAGCGGTACATTCATCATATATTTCCCTCGCCGTTTCGGGTCTTAATAATTTAGTCACGCCAAAAGCCGTTTTCAATTCGAGGTGCGTCCAATGATAAAGAGGATTACGCATTGTGTAAGGCACTGTTTCCGCCCACTTCTCAAATTTTTCCCAATCACTCGTATCTTTTCCGGTACAAAATTTTTCATCAACACCGTTGGTACGCATGGCGCGCCACTTGTAATGGTCTCCGCCCAGCCATATTTCACCCAGATTGTCAAACTGATAATCCCCGGCAATCATCTTTGGGTCGAGATGGCAATGATAATCGATGATAGGCAGCGACTTAGCATGTTCATGATAAAGTTCTCGCGCGGTATCATTTTGTAATACAAAATCATCATCCATGAAGTATTTCATAATCGTATATTTATTTAGAAACTGTTTATCTTTTAATAGTTTTATCAGCATCCTGTTGTGTGCGCACACACAATGGGTGTACAAAGATACTTATTTTCGACAATCAAACAATATGTGTGCGCACACATATATATCTATATATATAATAAACTACTGAATATAACCATCTTATAAAATAAAAAAAATAAAAAGATGTTTTATAACATCCGCATTATACTATTTTCATTTTCAGCATCTTACCCGATGATTCCGTCATTTAGCTTATATCGGATTAAATCGAGGTGTGGTGTATTTCTTATAATATCGTTAGAAACTGTTTTAATTTTACCAAAATATATTATTCAGCAACAGAAGGATTCCAATTATCACATCCACCCAATACATTTTCGATACTGTATTCTTTCGCTTCTTCGGCTGTGAGTATCTTTATCCATTTTACCCTGTCGCTTGTATTTGCACCTTCTTCCTTGTTGTTAAATTCCATATAACGAGCGGTTTTTTCATTTTCCTCATCTTTCCAATTATCCCAACCTTCAGGGTTTATTCCTTTAGGTAAAGTGCAATTCATAAACAAAGTCATCGCGTAAGCACGCCAAGGACGTCCCAGATACATGGAAGTCACGTTGTCTGCCAATGTTATATCACAGTTATTCAGAACATAACCGTATTTTATATTTTGCGGAGTGTTAGCAGCCGTGATATATGAGTTTTTTTTGCAATGGATTGTACATCCTTCAAACCAAGTGGTTGCCGGTCCGAATATGAAATCCGTCGTTCCTTCGATATAACAATTTTCAAAATATTGCCTTGCGCCATCCCTGCCTGCATATATCGTATCCTGATTGCCTATAAAACGGCAATTACGAAACACCACGCGGTCGCCTTCGATATGTATAGCCACGGCTTGTCCCAGTTGGGCGGCTGAATTTTCCACTGTGATGTTTTCCATTATTATATCATTGCCGCTCAATAGGAAAGTATAAGTTTTGAACGTTCCCATCTTATTGATGTTGGCGTGATCGTCGTAATTAATAACCGTTTTGTACTTATCTTCTCCTACAAATTTTATATTGGTCACATGAGGCGGCAATACTAATTTTTCTTTGTAAACTCCATTTTTGATATGAATTATGATCATGCCTCTGGGATCAGCTGTCCGTACCGAATTTATCGCGTCCTGTATATTTCTGAAATCACCTGTGCCGTTACGATCCACTGTGATTTCGGTTTTCTCTTGAGCTGACAAATTCGTTGAAAGGAGAATCAAACAAAAAAGAATTATATTTTTCATATGATAATAATTTTGATTTTAGTTGCCATATGGAACTCGCATGATTTTTATTATCATGGACTTTGGTGATTTGACAAAAATCATGCTTCGTTTTATATCAAAACTTATTTTCGGAAACCAAACTATTCAAATAGACTTCAAGGTAGGTATAGCCATCTTCATTCAGGTCGTTCGCTGACTTGCCCTTATAATGTTCCTCAAGCCATCCGTCTAGAATGCCGTCAATATCGGCGTCTATCAGCGAACAGTTCGTATCATATCTATATGTTTCCCATCCTCCTACATCTTTCTGAGAGTCGATCATACCGGGACGCGTACCCGCGTTTGCGGATGCCCTGACCGGCGTCAGTCCATTTTTCACTTCGTTGATGATTCGAGTGTCTGTGTTGTCCCTTTTATTACTTGCCCCTGCGTATTCCAATACTTTCCGATAAGCTGTTTCAGCATCATCAGTAGTCACATAAGGAACATCGAACGGAGTGAATGATATAAGGTCTTTTATGTTTTTGGATACCGGATTAGGTTGAAGACCTAAGAGATTATTATTGGAAACCTCTTCATGGTTATAAACATAATTCCCGTTTAAATAAAAAACGCCCCAAACGCCTTCCGCTTGTTTATTAGCGCCGTCATCGGCATTGGGGGCGAATATCCTGTCTTGATTGGATGAAGTAGGAGAAGGTTTATAATAGTTGTTGATGAAATTATACCTGCCGCCTTCACCGGCGTAGCCGCTATTGATACCCCAGTTATAAATCACATTGTTTCTGAAATCGACCAGTTCCAACTCCGATTGATTGTTGTACCTGCTCCCGCACATGCGGGGATTGCGGCTGTCGTTATGAGCCAACAGGTTATGATGATAGGTAGCTTTCTCTCCGCCCCATATCGCGCCATAACCATGTTTCCCTTTTTTGTGCACCGACGCCCTCAGGCTTTCGGATATAATACACCATTGCATTGTAAAGTTCTCATTATCATAAAAAGAAGCGCATTCGTCAGTGCTCCAACTCATCGAACAATGATCGATAATAACATCTTTATTGCGATATCCGGTTAAAGCGTCATCTTCCACGCCACACAAGTCGCCCAGACGGAAGCGCATATAACGGATTATAACATTATCGCCCTCCACTTTAACCGTATTATCCGCGATACATATACCATCGCCAGGCGCGCTTTGTCCGGCAATCGTAATGCTGTCGTTTATTGTCAGCTTCGACTTCAAGTGAATGATTCCCGCGACTTTGAAAAGGATCGTTTTTGCTCCCGGACGTTTCAGACACCAGCGAAGTGTTCCTTCCCGAGTCTTTTTGTTTCCGGCAATTGTATCTTCCAAGGAATTTACATAATAGACTTTCCCGCCTCTTCCTCCGGAGGTGTACATGCCTCCGCCTTCAGCGCCGGGAAACGCGGGAGTTTGGGCAAAAACAAGTATAAAATAAAATACGCCGAATAGAAACAATACTAATTTTTTCATCTATGTATTTATATATCGAGCATGGCGCTCAGCATAATAAAAGGACTTACCACTTTGGGATCGTTATCGCGAACAGGTTCATTTATATAATATCCATAGCTGCCGTCGCGATAGTTTTCCGCTCCGCCAAGACCTGCCACGGCGCATCCGTCGGTAACGGAAATAGTACCGTCATCATTTTGCTTAATGAAACGTTTTACGAATTGATTATACGCGACCTTCCCTTTTTCGAGATAGGTTTCGTCCAAATATCCCTTTAGGCTGCCTTTTACCCATGAATAGATGAACATAGCAGAAGCACTCGATTCTATATAATTCCCTTCGCGTCCTAACTGGTCTGTCACCTGATACCACATTCCGGTATCTTGATCCCTATAATTCTCTATGGCGGAACAAATATTCCTGAAAATAGTGATAATTTCACCACGCTTCGGATGATTTTCGGGTAAGAAATCGAGGACATCCACCATCGCCATCATATACCAACCAATACTTCTTGACCAGAAGCATGATGAGAGACCCGTCACAGGATCAGCCCACCGTTGTTGACGGCTTTCATCCCATCCATGATAATAAAGACCTGTATTTGAGTCATAAAGATATTTACGCACATCCAGTATTTGCAAAGCCACATCATCGAATAGTTCAGGTTCGTTAAAGGTTTTCGCATATTCGGCAAGGAATGGTCCCGCCATATATAAACCGTCAAGCCAAACCTGATAAGGATATATTTTCTTATGCCAAAAGCTACCGTCTTTTGTTCTCGGATGTGTCCGCATTTGCCCGCGCATCAGATCAAGGGCTTTTTTGAAGCGTTCTTGCTTGGTAAACGCGTACATAGGAAAAAGTATTTTTCCTGAGTTTACGCGATCAATATTATATTCCAATGGCTTATAGGTTTTAATTTGCCCATCTTGCTCTACCATCAAATCGGTAAAAGCATACACATAGTCATAGTATTTTTGGTCAAATGTTTTTTGCCACGTCCCCAAAATAGCCTGTAATTCCAGTCCTTGACAATAATTCCATTTCGGAGCTTTTGAGAAATCAAGCATCCATCCTTCGGGATTCCGTTTCATTTCCGAATCGGACAGCCGGATATAATATTTTGTCCCATCACCCGCGAACAGCGCGGATGACAGGGACAATAATATCGCCAATAATATCACCTTCATAACCTAACTTAACCTTTCTTTATTTCTTTATTTTATGGACTAACTCATCCGGTAACTGAATATTTTTATTCTTTCCGCTTATTTTTATAGCATCCTTCAATGATGAAGGATATTCAAATCCCGATAGTGAGAAATCTTCTATATTTTTCAGTATAAGAGCCGGACCTTCTTTCGGTATTATCTTTATATTCTTAAACTTAACACCTTTCGATTCCGCCACTTCAGCGCCTATTTGAGATGTAATCGTCACATTCTCCACATTTATATTCGATATTTTCATTTCAGGCAAACCATTTAAGAACATAGCCCTGCGCGCGTTACGCGAAATTATATTCTTCACATAAATATTCCTGAAAGCGGGTGTTGTCTCATCTACAGCCGGAATAATAGAATCAACAAGTATTTTGTCTCCATCCGCCAACGCCTCCGAAGCAGACTTTCCGCCATAATACAAGTCGAATAGAAATGATTCTGTCGCTATATCAAACATATTTATGTCCCTAATATAAATATTTTCCACGATACCGCCGCGTCCTCTGCAACTTTTGAAACGAAGCCCTACATCCGTGCCCAAAAACTGACAATTAGAAACTGAAATATTCCTGACATCCCCCGACATTTCGCTACCCACGACAAAGCCTCCATGCCCTTGAAAAACTTTACAGTTGTCTATCAGTACATTCTCGGTAGGTCTGTTGCGCCGGCGTCCATCCTCATCCTTTCCCGATTTGATGCAAATAGCGTCATCCCCTACATCGAACACGCTATTCACAATAATAGAGTTTACACAAGACTCAAGGTCTATCCCGTCCCCATTTTGCGCATAGCCCGGATTGCGGACAAATACATTGCTAATAATCACATTTTTACACATCAAAGGATGGATATTCCAACTGGGAGAATTTTCAAACAACACACCGTCCAGCAATACACCTTCGCATTCAATAAAACTAACCATTACCGGACGAAGAAAATCCTTTATCTCTATCCATTCGGATTCGGTAAGATCCTTTCGGGGAACATTCATATCACTGATTTCAAGCCCTTTTAAAGAACTTTCGGAAGGAAACCAATAATCTTTATCTTTTACAATTCCTCCCGATTTTACTACATCTTTCCACTGGCTTTCCGTAATCTTGGTTTTCTTCAAAGGACGCCAAGCTTCACCCGACCCATTTATTGAACCTTTGCCTGTGATGGCTATATTCTGTAAATTCCGCCCCGAAATAGGCGATTGACAACGCCGTGTGTCCAAACCTTCAAATACAGTATTTACCAAAGGGTATAAATTGAAGTCGGAAGAAAATAAGATTAAAGCTCCCTTTTCGAGGTGTAAATTAATATTCGATCTGAAAACAATAGGACCTGTGTACCAAATACCTTTGGGTACATGAAGTACTCCCCCACCCTTTTGGGACAATGCCTCCATAGCGGAAGCAAAAGCCTCGGTATTCAGTGTTATTCCGTCAGGCACTCCGCCAAAATCAGCTAAGGAAACATGATTGTCGGGAAATACAGGATGCTCTATATATGACATACTGAATGGTAAATCATTATATAGGTATTCGTACTTATATCCCTTTTTTTGTGCATACCCGAATTGAATGAATAGCATCAACAGGGATAACATAAAAAATTGAGTTGTTTTAAGTTTTCTCATTAAAATCTATATTTTACAGTAAGTAGTAAACGGGAAACAAATAAAAATAAGCAGTGGACAGTGAACCTCTTCCTCCAGTCATGATTTGGAAGGGACTGGAGGAAGAGAAAACTGCATCATTTATACCCTGTAAACAGGGATTTGTTCTAACGTTTATTTAAGCCAGCGCGGATCACCTGCCGTTACATCTATATTTTGCACGGTGAAATCACCTTGCGCCGGATTCTTGAACTGAGGGTTGACCTCGCTTGCGGAACATGCCGACGGACTGGTGTATAAACCTACCCATAACTGATAACAACTGTAATAAACATTCGTCGCGTAAGAGGTTGTAGCCTTCATGTTGGACGACTGACGGCAGAAGTTTCCGGCAGTGGTAACAGAGGTTGTCGCGTTTCCTGTTTCCACAAAAATACAATTCTTTACTTCAAATGTGGTTCCATCGGTAACCCTGAATAAACCATGGTTATTACTATTGTCGTAGTTCGCTATTCTATAGAATGTACAGTTGGTAAACGAAATAGGACCGGATTTTGCCTGCATACGCAGGAATGTACGGAATCCGTTGTAGAATGTGGTGTTTTCTACTTTAAACGAACCTAATGTACTTCCACGGAAGTCAATACCATCGCCGCCGCTACCCTCGATGTCGTGGATAAGGCTGTTGGTAATAATAATATCGCCAATCGTACCTGAGGTATTGTTATAAATCAACTGATTTGCATAATTATATATATCACAATCGTTGATGGAAAGAGTTTTCAAGTTGCAACCAACTAATATATTAAAGAATTGACCCAACATGGCAGACGGAGTTTCATCACCACGGAATGTAATCGATTTCAGTTCCAGTGAGTTAACGGATGAACTACAAGTAAGTTGCCCGTAGATAACCGGTTTATCATTCGATTTATAACCACTTATCTTGAGTGACTTCGTAATATCATAAGCGCCCAAGTTATACGTTCCTGGGAAGAGGACAAACGCGTCGCCATTTTTAGCCGCGTCAAGAATAGCTATGAGGTCGTCTTCCGGATAAACTCCTGTCGCGTCACCCAAATCTATCAATGTAGTAAATGTAAGAGTTCCACGGGTTTTGGCTCCGTTCATCAATTTGGCGGTGTATGTGGTTTCACCGATAAGGCCTGTTATAGTAGCAGCTCCGTTGGTTATTTCCTGCGCGGTAACGACATGCTTAATATTGCCCGGAGTGATAACAATCTCTGTGCCGGTTTGACCCGGAGTCCAACGAAGCGTTACTTCCGTCGCTTTTAGTTCGTCCGGATCGACAGGAAGGAATATCTGCTCAGCATCTGTCTTAACCGTAACAGCAGCCCACTTTGATTCAGCGGTCGCAGAGCCGACAGCCCGAACGCGTATCGAGTAATCCGATTCACCTTCCAAACCTTCAATGATAAAAGGTATTTCTGTTATATTGTTAAATGATAACACAGGAGCGCCGTCAAAAGACATATCGCCATTTGCAAACACTTCAATATTATACCCATCTGCGCCTTTAACGGCATTCCATGTTAACCGGACGCTCGTTTTATTTACAATTCTTGCTGCAAGTTCGGTAGGTGAAAACAAACGGCCGTAACCAATATTTGTTATTTCATCATCAATATCCGAACAACCCGTCAGCATTATCACAATTGATAATCCTATTAAATATATGATATTCTTTAGCTTATTCATAATTCATTTTTTTATAATGAGTGTATTAATCATTTGTCAATGTTCCGTTACTAGTGGAGACAAAGTATTGCCAAATAGGCCAGAACTGGTTTTGGTTCGGGTCTTTCTGGTAAAGAGAGTTGATCATAGGTTCGGGAAGTTTAGTCGCGGATATCCACGATGTTTTTTCATAACCGCTAAGCGTAGCTCCCACAGCATCGGTTTCACCGTGATTTAGTCCGTAAATAACCAATGTCTCGCCATCGGCGGCAATTTTATGGTAAAGGCTTTCCGGAAGATCGGCATAAGCGCCCTGACGGTTTGCCAGCTGAACCATCTTAGCTTTTGCCTCATCTAATTTTGTTTTCAAGATATTCCAACGTATCAAGTCGGCTTTTCTCAGGCTTTCCCCGGCAAATTCAAGCGCGCGTTGATCCACAATGGCTTTGAAAAACGCATCCTTACCTGCCGTCGCTGTTGTCATATACGCGTTCACCTTAGCCGCAGGAAGAGCGCGATCCAAAATAGGTTTCAGATATTGCGCGGCATTACCCGGTCCTTCCAGTTCGTTGATAGCTTCGGCAGCCATCATATAAACATCCGCAAGACGCATATATTGCCAGTTCACGCCATCATCATTTGTCGAAGTCACATAACGTTTCATCCACTCGTAACGCAATTTACCGAAACACCATGATTTAAGACTGCGAAGTTGTTGTTTACTTGGGTTCTCTTTCGACCATTCGTAAGGAACACAAGTAATATCGCGGCGCACATCTTGCACATCGTAGTCGTAGAAAAGGTTTGGAAGCGGACCGTTTACACCGCCTTTATTTTGTCCCGTATATTGATCCACAGATTGGTGTAACACACCAAGTGTAAAGACAACACGTCCTCGCGCAGGTTCGTCATTAAATGGTATTTCCCATAGCGACTCGCCTCCTGCCGCGATATTATCCTGACAAAGTTTTTTGAAATTTTCTTCAAATGTACCCAGTTTATTGGCGTTACGATTGATAACGTCCAAGCATTCTTCTTTGGCTATCGCATACATCTTTTCCGGAGCCAATTCAGGATCGGTACTTCTACGTACGCCGTCTTTACGTTGGCTGTAACCACCGGCGTACAATGCCACGCGTGCCCTGAGTCCTTTGACGAAAGACTTGTTTATACGTTCTACGCTGCTTGTCACTTGTGTCTCGTTAGGCCACGCGACCAATGATTCGGCTTCCAACAAGTCGGCGAGCAATTGTTTATATATAATATCTCTGTCTGATCTCGGTATATACAACGTTTCGGAACCGATCGGTTCAAAACGCGCGGGCACATCTCCCCATCCTTTTACTAAATCCAGGTAAATGACGGATCTCAAGGTCAAGGCTTCTCCCAGCAATTGAGCCATATTCTTATCCTGCTCTATATTTCCATACGCGCGCAATCCGCGAATACACAAGTTGGCACGTTCTATTCCTTCGTAAAAAGCAGACCATGCATTATCGGGAGTATTCATTTGCCCATTGCTTGGACGCGCCGCATATCCTGCAAGTTCATATTTACCATCATCCGCTATATTTAGCCCGTTTTCCGGCATATTATTAATCCATTCCACATCCGAATTAATCCCGTAATACGGAAGGAAACGTCCCCTGTAAGAGTTAACTGACGCAAATGAATTGCAAATACCCACCACTGCCGCTTCGGCGATAACATAGTTCGAATACACAATCGATTCGTCGGTGGCAGATTTAGTCGGAGCATCCAGGTCGCAGGACGTGATTATACCCGCGAGCGCTAAGAGCAAAATAGATTTATATGTGAATTTTTTTATTTTCATTATTGTATTCTTTAATATTTATGTTAGAAATTCAAGTTAAGTCCTATAACAAATTGACGACTCTTAGGATAGGCGGAATAATCCACGCCCGGAGTCAGATTTGTTTTGCGAATAGTGGAAACTTCAGGGTCGAAACCGGAATAACCTGTTATACAAAGCAGGTTGTAACCTGTCACATAGAAACGGACATTTTGTATTCCTGCTTTAAACAAGATCGCTTTAGGCAATGTATATCCCAAAGTCAGGGTGTTTAGGCGTAAGAAAGAACCGTCTTCCACCGCCCAGTCGCTGAATATCCTTTTCTGAGTGTAAGGAGACCACATGGTGGTATTCGCGTTCATCGCGTTCAGCTCGGCGGCATCATTGGAAATAGTTCCATCGGGACGAAGATTTGTCCAACGTTTTCCGCTTTCCATAATCGAAGACATATTCCGGTATTGATATTTGCTTGTTTGTGTGTATTCTATTTTGTTAGCATTATATACATCATTTCCGTAACTCCAGTTGAAATTCGCCGAAAGGTCGAATCCATATAAACGTCCGCTGATAGTAAAGCCACCGGTATGCAAAGGATTAGCGTCTCCTATGATTTCACAATCTTCGCTGGTCACATTATTGTCGCCGTTCAAATCTTTCAATTTCATAGAACCCGGACGAAGTGTGCCTACCGCCGAAGACGAATTGGTTACGCCGTCTTTCAGTTTCCATGTTTTTCCATCATATTCTTCAAAGTCGCTTACTTCGTACCTGCCGTCGGAACGGTATCCATACATCTTTCCCACAGATCCGCCGACAGCGATCCAAAAATCTTCATTGATTTCGGAAGACGCCCATCTTGAAATCCAGCCGAAGTCATCCATTATGCCAAGCGACTTGATCGTGTTCTTATTGAAACCTATATTAGCGCTTACCGACAAGCCGTAATCCTTCTTATCAAGGGCTATCCAATTGACTGTCGCTTCAATACCTTTATTGCGGTTTTCGCCCATATTACGGTATTGTACTGTATAGCCGGTACCCGCGGTAGGGAACTGTATAAGCAGGTCTTTAGTCGTATTGAGATACGCGTCGATAGTTCCGTTCACCTTTCCACCCAATAAGGAAAAGTCAAGACCTATGTTGCGGGTAATTGTAGTCTCCCATTTCAAATCAGGATTTGCCATAACGACATTGCTATCATCATCTTTTGTCGGCGCCCAGTAATTTTTAAAACCATTTATCCATTGGGAGGAGACTGCCGAGAATGTTTGAATCATTACTCCCGAAGGTATATTATTGTTACCTGCCGTACCGTAACTAAAGCGCAACTTCATATCCTCCAGCCATGATTTGGTGCCAGCCATGAACGATTCGGACGAAACGCGCCAAGCCGCGGCCGCAGAAGGGAAATATCCCCATCTGTGTTCTTTCCCGAACTTGGAAGAACCATCGGCGCGGAAAGTAAAGTTTAGTATATACTTACTCTGCCAGTCATAGTTTGCCCTGCCAAAGAAAGATAGCAGTTTATCGTCAGGATTATAAAAATCATCCGCTTTTGTTATATTATCACCTTGCGATGATAAATTCCAAGCTTGTTCCGCTGTAAATTCTTTAGGGAAATTATGATGCTCAACCGTCAATGTTTTTATTTTCGTACCAATATATTCTTGACCTGCCAGTATATTGAGATGATGGTTTTTTCCTATCAATTTCTTAAAATTATAATTTATTGTATTGGTATTACGGAGTGTGTTACGGTCTATATTTACCAATCGGGTAACAGGATTGCCCGAACCGTCGTTTTTGGCATAATAAGTGGTTAATCCCCAGAACCTGTTATCGCTGTTCCTATAATCGTCCAACCCGATTTCTGTCTTAAAACGGAAATTATCAAAAATTTCCCAGCCGAAACTTCCCGCTAAATTCAGCGTTTTACGTGTTTGTTTACGCGCGTTGTCCGAAATAGCGACCAAAGGGTTAAAAAGATTTCCCAAATCATCACTACTACCTGTATCCGAGGTTAAGTTCGCCAAAGGTATCGGTGTGTAGATTACAGAGTAACCCAAGCGTTTGTCCGTGTCTAATGTACTTTTAGCGTCATTCGATCCTCCGCCGTTAATATCTGTGTCGGCATAACGGACGGAGAAATCGACAGTGACGTTTTTAGCAGGAGTCGTATTTAATTTCAGACTGAGATTATCCCGTTTGAAGTTCGATCCCTGCATGATAGCTTTGTCGTTTGTGTGTGAATAGTTGAAAGCGAAACTCATTTTTTCACTGCCCCCGCTTATACTAAGGCTTTGATTGAATGTATGACCTATACGACCGAAAGTAAGATCTTGCCAATCATTATACGGAATATTGTCATATAAATCAATATCCTGATATGCTCCAAAAAAGTCGGTATATGAACTCATATCGCTGCTTTTTATTAAGCCCGCCAATTCATATTGCCATGTCGCGTAATCTTTTGGCGAAAGGACATCTAATGTTTTCGCTATTTTCTTCCAACTGTAATAGTTATTGTAAGCCACGTTTATTTTACCCGATTTACCTGATTTTGTAGTAACCAAAACCACACCGTTCGCACCTCGCGAACCATAAATGGCGGTCGAAGAAGCATCTTTCAATACATCGATCGACTCTATGTCGGATGGCGCTATGTCACTGATAGATTGCACGGGAAATCCGTCAACTATAAACAACGGCGTATTATCGCCTGTAATGGAACCGCCCCCACGTACACGTATTTTCATTTCGGCATCCGGAGAACCTTCGGTAGTGGTTATTTGTACCCCCGCCAGCTTACCGGTAATGGCTTCCGTTACATTAGACACCGGAATCGCCTGAATAGCATCTCCTTTGATTGAGGAAACAGCGCCTGTAAGGTCTTTTCTCTTTACTGTGCCGTATCCTATCACGACAACCTCTTCCAATTCGGAACTGAGGTCTTCCATGACGAAATTCATAACACTCCCCGTTATGTTTTTTTCGCTCGACTTCATCCCTACGAAAGTAGCAACTAACGTTTTGGCTTCATTGCCTACCGATAGGATATAAGCGCCGTCCACGTCGGTCATGGTCGCTTTGTTTGTACCCTTTACCGCGATAGTAACACCAATCAAGGGCTCTCCTTGTGTGTCAGTTACTGTACCTTTTATTTCTTTTTGTTGAGCATATACATTTTGCCCACATAATAAAAACAACGAGATACAAATCAGTGTCAAAAATTTTTTGATTGTCTTTTGCATGGTTGTAGATTTAAAATAATAAATATTTAAGCGTTTGTTTCTTTGCGAATTTGTATTTTCCTTCCTTATTTAAAGAATAAAAATAACAGACTAAATTCTTTTTCATTTTTCATGGTTTTTCTAATTCGACTGCAATGTATGTATGTTTTTTCGGAATAATGGGTGTTAAAATATTTTTTAGAGGGGGACAAATTGACTTTACCTGTATTATTTTCTTTAAAACTGATTACTTTTGTACTAAACCTAATTTGCGATGAAATTGAAATTATTTGTTCTTATTATAATACTTGCACACATTATCCCCCCCGCGTTTTGTCAGCAGAAATGCTTTTTTGAACATTACGGATCCGAAAACGGGCTTCCGCAGCATACCATTATGAATATTGTGCAAGATAAGAAAGGATTCATGTGGTTTTCGACATGGAACGGGCTGTGTCGCTTCGACGGGTACAACTTCTATACCTATAAAATTCAACAGGGAGACAAATATCACATGCGAAGCAACCGGATAGACTTTATCTGTGAAGATAAATACGGTAATATATGGACATTACCTTACGACAGAGAACCACACCGATTTGACCCCCGTCCGGAAAAATTCATGGGAATACGATCTGTGAAAGGATATGAAAATTTCACATTCATCGCTTCAAAGATTGTGACCGCGGCGTCCGGTAAAGTGTGGCTTTTGTCGGATAATATGGGCTGTGTATGTGTAACCGATTCTACTTTCAATCTCGAAATTTATAACAGGGAGAATAACCGGATTAACGCGAACGCTGTTTATGCCGTATATGAAGATCAAGAACTAAACTCATGGCTGTTAACCAACAATGGATTATATTTGATTTCAACCGACGGTAAAATAAACAGCTTCTTTACCGAAAAAAATTATGTTGAGGATAACCCTACCCAGGATTTTCACGCGGTAATGGAACTGGAGAATAATATATGGTTTGGTTCGAGTAAAGGCAGGATATGGATATATGATAAAAAGAAAAAAAATACCGAATTGCTGCAAACAGATTCTAAATCAGAAATCATATATATCAATAATATAGATAGTAATCTGATATTAATAGCGACACGAAATGATGGTTTTTATATCTATAATAAGACATTCAAGGCGTTAAAGAAATATGATACTTCAAACTTACCGAACATGCCCGTTAACCGCATCCTTTCCTGTTACAAGGATAAGGCGGGGAATATCTGGTTCGAGATGGATTACGCCGGCGTGGCAAAATTTAACCCGCAAACAAAATCGTTTAAGCACTTTGAACTAAAAACAGAAAGTACCGTTTCAAATGTTTTCCCATCCAACTTTTTCATCTTTGAAGATAGAGACAACCGACTCTGGGTACATCTGCGCGGCGGCGGATTCGCTTGGTACGACGCCGAAAAAGATATACCGGTTCCGTTCTATAACGAACCGTCTTCACCCGACTGGCGGTTTTCGAACATGATGCATACCGCCTTTTCGGACAGACAGGGCAATTTGTGGATGAGCACGCGTTCGAATGGATTGGAAAAGGTTATTTTCAGTGATGATGTTTACAAATCCATTGTGGTGGATACGAATATCCATTCCACAATCAACAATGATATACGCGGTATTTTTGAAGACAGCAACCAACAGCTATGGGTTTCGACCAAAGGCGGAAAAGTATTTGTCTATGATAAATCACTGAACCAAAAAGGATATATGTGCGGCAACGGACATATCGAATCCGGCAAACCGCTGGAAGGTATAACCTATTGCATCATCGAAGACAGTAAGAAAAATATCTGGCTGGGAACAAAAGGCGAAGGGGTTTACAAACTCACCCCGTCGGGCAACGCTTATCTGATAAAGCAATACAAATATTCACCCGATAATCTTTATAGCTTGAGCAGCAACAGCGTTTACACCATACTGGAAGACAACAAAAACCGCATCTGGGTAGGAACTTATGGCGGAGGTCTTAACCTGCTGGATGAGGAACAGGAACGGTTTATTAATCACCGTAATAATCTGAAAAACTATCCGGCGCAATATGGCTCGCAAATCAGGACTATGCTTTCGGATAAATACAACAACATCTGTGTGGGAACTACTCTTGGCTTGATTATGTTCTCTTCCGATTTTACTTCCGTAAACGAGATTGATTACAAGTTTTACACACGCGTGCCTGAAGATAATGAGAGCCTGAGCGAAAATGATGTGTACGATATATGTACCACAAAGAAAGGCGAAACATATATAGCTACCTTCGGCGGCGGTATCAACAAGATTGAAGCCGTGGATGGAGCGGGTTTTCCCACCAAATTCACTTCTTTTACCATAAAGGACGGTTTACCGATGGATGTAATACTTACCATTGTGGAAGATGATAAAGGAAAGTTGTGGATTGCCTCGGAGGGTAATATCACTAAATTTGACCCTGAAATAAAATCATTTGAAACATACAGCGAAATAAACAGGTTGATCAGCGGTCAGAATTTCTCGGAAGGAGCGCGATGTACAACCAAATCGGGTACTGTTTATTTCGGGTATTCAAAGGGTATCTTGTCTATTGATCCCGATAACATAAAAAGGAATAATAAAGACACTTTCAAACCTTACCTTGCCCTGACGAAATTCCAAATAGCGAATAAAGACGTCCCTATCGGCGGAAATTCACCCTTGAAAGAAAATATTGACGACTTAAAATCCATAAAGTTGAATTATAAACAAAACTTCATTAATATTGAGTTCGTCGCCCTCGATTATATTGAACCTAAACGAATAACGTATGCCTATAAGCTGGAAGGATTTGATGAAGACTGGATTATTACTAAAAAGCAACGGATAGCCAACTACACCAATTTATCACCGGGTAAATATATTTTCCGAGTGAAATCGACCAATAGCGATGGGATATGGATGGAAAACGAGCATACTTTGAGCATTGAGATCACCCCTTCTTTCTGGCAGACAGGTTGGGCATATTTATTATATTCCATCCTCATTATTGCCATTTTATATATTATCCTGCGTACCCTTTTCATCTTCTACCGCTTGAGGTATCGGGTGAAGCTGGAGCATGAGCAAACCGAAATGAAGACTCGCTTTTTTACGGATATTTCCCATGAAATCCGTACTCCATTGACCATGATCGTGTCTCCGGTGGAGAACATCATCGAAAACAAACAAACCTCCGAAGATATTAAATCCCAGCTTCAATTAGTATTGAAAAACGCAAATAGAATGCAACGGATGGTAAATCAAATACTTGATTTCAGGAAAATACAAAAACAAAAACTGAATATACAAGAAACGCCAATAGGAGACTATGTATCCGATATTTGTAATAATTTTTCAAAGACAGCTGAATATCAAAATATAAACTTAAAGTTCTTTGATAATACGAACGGCGAAAAAATATGGATAGACAGGGATAGTGTGGAAAAATTAGTATTTAATCTTCTGTCGAATGCTTTTAAATATACTTCTGTGGAAAAGACAATAGAAGTAAATGTAAAAAGAAACATAAAAGACCAGGCTGTCGCTATTGAAGTAAAAGATGAAGGCAGGGGGATGAATAAAGAAATACTGAGCAAGCTCTTTACCCGCTTTGCTTCCTTCAATAAGGATAAGAGTAAACCCAGCACAGGTATCGGACTGTCGATAGTGAAAGAAGTGGCGGACAAGCACCATGCGAAAATAATAGTGGAAAGTGAAGTAAACGAAGGCTCTACATTTATTATATTATTCCCGATGGGTATCGATCACTTCAAGGATGACGAGAATGTTGTGTTTGTATATGCTGATGCAGCCAAAGAGGAAGCAAACAAAACGAAACCCGAAACAGCCGATAAGTTGGAGAATCCCAATATCTCAAAACCGGATAAAGAAGAAAAAGCCAATCAACAAGAAACGATTCTGGTTGTAGAAGACGATTCGGACTTGAGGCGATTCATCGTGACAATCTTAGAGCCTTATTATAATGTATTGGACGCGGAAAACGGTAAACAGGGATACGGAATAGCGGTCAAGGCTATACCGGACTTTATAGTAAGCGATATTATGATGCCGGAAATGGATGGAGTGGAACTGTTGCAAAGAATAAGAACCAATACGAATACCAGCCATATACCTTTCATTCTGCTGACGGCAAAAACAGATATGGAAAGTAAATTAGATAGTTTGGAATACGGCGCCGATGATTATATTACAAAGCCATTTAGCGTAAAATACCTGAAAGCAAGGATAGATAATATAATCCGACAACGGAAACGCTTATATGAAACATACAGCTTTGCCCATTCGACCGTTGAATCCAAAGCGATAGAATCGGTAAAGAATACTGATGTAGAACCGGAATTGAAGATAACTCCTCAGGATGAATTATTCATCAAGAAGATTAAGGAAGAGGTGGAAAACAATATCGATGACAACAATTTCCTTGTCGATGATCTTGCCGCTGCTATGGCGATGAGTCGAACCGTGTTCTTTAAGAAACTGAAAAGCCTTACCGGATTCTCCCCTATTGAATTTATAAGGGACGTCAAGATAAAACACGCCGCCAAATTGATAGGAACTCAACAATATACGATAAAGGAAGTTTCATACATGGTTGGTATATCCGATACAAAATATTTCACCCAATGTTTTAAGAATATCTTTAGCATGACGCCAAGCGAGTATAAAAACAAGGTCAGGGAATCATAACCTTGTTTTGAAAAATATAAGGGGTGAAATTGTTTTAGTCAAATTCACCCCCAGCATTTATAAATAGTATTCGCTACATTTGCCAACAGGTGTCGAACACCTATTTTCAGTCATTTGAATGCTATAACCTTATAAAACAATGAATAATATTTTTTCAACGCGCAAATATTTGTTTATTTTCTGTGCCATCCTACTGATACAGGTTAGTTTGCAGGCTCAGACCATATCCGTGAAAAATAATTCCGCCCGGACTATCCGGGACTATACATTAGAAATACCGACAGAAGAATTAAACTTATCCTTCGGTAGTTATATAGCCAAAGTAAATGATTTGGACGTTCCGGTCGAAGTTGTCACCGATATAAAGGGTAAACAGCTCGCTATAATCCCTATTGAAAAGATACAGGGCAACGAGGAACTATTTATAAAATTGCAAAAAGGAACAGCCGTCAATTACCCCAAACGGACTTACGCCGAACTATCGCATAAAATAGGTGGACAGTTTGAAGGACAGAAATATACAGGCGGGTATTCATGGGTAAAACCAAATTATATCTCCCTGCCGGGTACTTTCCACGACCATTCTTATTACATTAAATATGAAGGACCGGGATGGGAAAGCGACAAAACCGCTTTTCGTTTCTATCTGGATAACCGCAACGCCATTGATGTGTTTGGAAAGAAAACATCGGATATAGTGTTGCCTGCCGTGGGGGTTGACGGATTCGACAGCTATCATAAAATGGCTGATTGGGGAATGGACAACCTGATAGTTGGAAAAGCTCTGGGATTAGGTTCTATCGCGGTGTGGGACGGTGAAAAGGCTGTAAGGGTAGAGAAAAAAGACAGCATGGTGTGCTATATTCCTGCCGATGGAAAGATACGTTCACAAGTGAAGACAATATATTACGGCTGGGACGCTAACGACACAAAACGCGACCTGACGTCATTAATTTCGATTGACGCGGGTAGCCTTGCGTCGCACATGGAATTATTGGTTGACATAGATAATATAGCAACCGGAATTATAAAGAGCGAAAAGGCTGAATTGATCATCAGCAATGAAAAGGACAGCAAATGGTCATATATAGCGACATTCGGACAACAAAGCATGAACGACGATATGCAGGGACTCGTTGTGTTCGCGCCCACTGCCCAGATAAAAGAGATTACAGAAGACAAGCTCAACCACATCATGATCTTCACTCCCCGGAACGGATATATAGAATATTACTTTATGCCGACATGGGAACTGGATAAAGATCCTGTGAAAACAAAAGAGGATTTAATACGCTGCATAAACGAAGTTTTAAACAAACTTAATAATCCGTTAATAACTCGTAACTTATAACTTAAATAAATATATCATGAACCCACTGAACAAGACAACCGTAGAAAAGAAAAATTTACCGATAAAGATACTTCAATTTGGAGAAGGGAACTTCCTCCGCGCCTTTGTGGACTGGATGATAGACAAAGCAAACAACGCCGGTGTGATGAATCACGGAGTTATTGCCGTACAGCCTATTGCGCAAGGGAAGGAAATAGCTGCCATTTTCAAAGCTCAAGATTGTATGTACCACGTCTATCTGGAAGGAATAAAAGATAAAAAGCCCGTGAAAGAAGTGGCTTTGGTAAAAAGCTTGATGGATATATTGAACCCATACAGCCAATACGCCGAATATGAAAAACTCTTCCTTAGCGATGAGCTGGAAATGATAATATCCAATACCACGGAAGCGGGAATCCGTTACGAAGAAGGGGATGACCTGAACGCGGAACCGCCCAAATCATTCCCTGCTAAGATGACGGCTTTACTCTATAAACGTTATAAAAAATTTAATGGGGATCAAAATAAAGGCCTTCTTATCATCTGCTGTGAATTAATTGAAGATAATGGTTCTACTCTTCGCGAATATGTATTGAAGCACGCGACACAGAATCAACTGGAAGAAGGCTTTATTAATTGGATAAACACAGCCTGCCATTTCTACGACACATTGGTTGACCGCATTGTTCCGGGATTTCCACGCGAAAACATCAATGAAATAAAGCAAGAAATAGAATTTGATGACAACCTGGTGGTTAAGGGCGAATATTTCCATGTATGGGCTATTGGCGGGGATGATATAATCAAGGAAAAGTTTCCGTTGGATAAAGCCGGATTGAATGTATTATTCATGGATGATATAAAAGCTTTCCGAGCCAAGAAAGTCCGCGTACTGAACGGCTCGCATACGGCGATGGTGCCTGTGGCTTTGCAATTAGGCTGCGAAACGGTAATGGACGCGTTCAATACGCCTGAGATTGAAAAATATATAAACCGTATGGTGGCTGAAGAAGTATTACCGTGTATCGACGAAGATCCAAATGAGTTGAATATTTTCGCGGCTAAGATACTGGAACGCTTCTACAACCCGTACCTGAAACACTATCTGAAAGATATTTCGCTGAACTCTATTTCTAAATGGGAAACGCGAGACTATCCTACCGTTTATGACAACTGTAAAAAGTTAGGTAAAAACGCTCATCTGACAATATTCTCTTTTGCCGCCCTGCTTGTACTCTATACCGGACAATCCGCCGCGACAAATTTCACGCCAAATGACACGCCCGAATTTATTGATTTTATACAGAAAACGTACAATCGGGAAAATATCAACGGCTGGGTCGCCGATGTTGTGAACAACAGGGAGCTGTGGAAAGAAAACTTTTCGGAAGTACCTTATTTTATAGACGAAGTATCTAAAGACATTGAATCCATCCTTGATAAGGGTATATTGAATGCCTTAAAAGAAATAATAAGCTAATTTTCAAACAATATTAAAGATTATGTCAATAAACAACGATTGCCTTTATTGCAACAAGAATCAGACACAACAAGATCTGATGATAGAAATATGTAAATTGAATGTTTCCACGGTATTCCTTTTCAAAGAACAGACTTATAGGGGAAGATGTATAGTTGCCTATAAAGATCACGCGACAGAGCTGTACGAATTAGAAGCTGCCGATTTACTCGCCTACATGGAAGATGTTAATAAAGTAGCCCGAGTATTAAAAGAATTATTTGCTCCTGTAAAAATTAATTACGGAGCATATTCCGATAAATTGCCTCACCTGCACATACATCTGGCTCCTAAGTATATAGATGGTCCTGATTTTGGTTCTACATTCGCGATGAATCCTATGTCAACATATTTGTCTGACGAAGAATATACGAAATTGGTTGTGGCGATAAAAGACAAATTAAAATAGAAAAAATCGAAATGGACAAATATCTGAAAATAGCGCCTACCGATAATGTATGTGTGGCTATAACAGACCTTAATGAAGGAGATATACTCACTATCGACGGCGTTTCCGTGACTATCGGCAATCAGATACCTACGGGGCATAAGTTCGCGGTTAAGGAGATAAAGCTGAACGAGGATATAATCAAATATGGTTATCCCATCGGTCATGCCACCATGAATATACATATCGGCGAACACGTGCATACGCATAATGTAAAAACGAATCTGCACGATGACCTTAAATACGCCTATATACCGGTTCATTCGAAATTGGATATTGCCAAAAGCGATCTGAAAATAAACGGCTACCTTCGCTACAACGGTGAAATGGGAATCCGCAACGAATTGTGGATTGTTCCTACTGTCGGCTGTGTCAACGGGCAAGCGCAAGCAATAGTCAACCGTATAAAAACAGAACTTGATGTATCCCACATTGATGATATAAGGGTTTATACGCACAACTACGGATGCTCTCAACTTGGCGATGATCATGTAAATACACAAAAAGCGTTGGCGGCGTTGGTCAAACATCCAAACGCGGGAGGTGTGTTAGTCCTTAGCCTGGGGTGTGAAAACAATCAGCAATCAGACTTTAAAAAAGTAATGGGCGAATGGGACGAAAAACGGGTGAAATTCCTTATCGCGCATGAAGTGGAAGATGAAGTGGAAACAGGCTTTCTGATGATGAAAGAACTTGTGGAAAACATGCGAAATGACAAACGCGAACCGCTTCCTCTATCCAAACTGAAAGTGGGATTAAAATGCGGCGGCAGTGACGGATTTTCGGGCATCACAGCTAATCCGCTTGTCGGGCAGTTCTCCGATTGGCTGATAGCACAGGGCGGGACAAGCATATTGACGGAAGTACCCGAAATGTTCGGTGCCGAAACCATCTTGATGAACCGCGCCGAAACGGAAAAGGTATTTAACGATACGGTACTGCTTATCAATAACTTCAAACATTATTTCCGTAAATTTGACCAGCCAATCTATGAGAATCCTTCTCCGGGAAATAAGGCGGGGGGAATAACCACCCTTGAAGATAAATCGCTGGGATGCACACAAAAAGGCGGTAATTCGGAAGTTG
Source organism: Prevotella sp. (assembly GCA_031260865.1). Taxonomy (GTDB): domain Bacteria; phylum Bacteroidota; class Bacteroidia; order Bacteroidales; family Dysgonomonadaceae; genus Dysgonomonas. The sequence goes on along the minus strand of JAISKQ010000198.1, from coordinate 688 downwards.
TGGCAGTATTAGACTACACACAGCCTGTTACCAAACATGGGCTGAATCTGCTGAACGCGCCGGGTAACGACCTCGTTGCCGCTTCATCTTTGGCTATGTCCGGTTGCCAGATTGTATTATTCACGACAGGCAGGGGAACGCCTTTCGGCTCGTTTGTCCCTACGATGAAGATTTCCACCAACTCCAAGTTGTATAACTTCAAAAAGAACTGGATAGACTTCAACGCCGGCGCTCTACTCGAGGGGAAAAGCATGGAAACAGTATTAGACGATTTTATTAACTTTACCGTAGATGTATGTAACCGTAAACATCTAAAACATGAAGAATCCGGTTTTAAAGAGATTGCTATTTTTAAAACAGGAGTGACTTTGTAGGATTATTAATGTTCAATAGTTCGGGTGTAAATAACACCCATAGACCAAGCAACCTAATCTCGAGTCAACCCGGAAAGTTGAGAAGAGATGGCTAATTTGAAAAAGGTGACAAAAGTAACAGTTTTTGGGTAACACCGCGTCGCGCCATTTTTCTTGCAAACTGTTTAAATTTTATTGATCCTTTTTTGTTGGTTCTTTTTACTGCGCGCAATCACAGATTGCTTGCCTTCCTTTTGCCCAAAGCCGCAAAAGGAAGCAAAAACGCTTTAACGCCCACTTCATAGGCCGACCCGCTACGGGCTTAAAGGCTAAAC
>JAISKQ010000146.1 GCA_031260865.1 Prevotella sp. | reverse complement strand
TTTTGCGGCTTTGGGCAAAAGGAAGGCAAGCAATCTGTGATTGCGCGCAGGAAAAAGAACCAACAAAAAAGGACCAACGCTGTCTGAAAGACAGGACTTCTGAAAACTGTTACTTTTGTCACTTTTTAAGTTTTGAGTGTACAAGAGTTCTAACAAGCTAGTAAACTTGAAATCTAATAAACTACTTACTACTGTTACTTTTGTCACCTTTTTTTTAAAATCGTCTCCCCTCAACCTTTCGGGTTGACCCTAAACAATTCCGCATCGGTGGGGAAAATATGGAAAAAAATCGCCTAAAGCAAAAACGCTAATCAGCTTATCATTAGCTAATTAGCGTTTTATCAAGTACCCAGAGCCGGGATCGAACCGGCATGGAAGTGAATCCACTGGTGTTTGAGACCAGCGCGTCTACCTATTCCGCCATCTGGGCTTATGCGCTGCAAAAGTACGCATATTTTTCTTATATCAAAATTTACGCCTAACTTTTTTGAAAAAATAGTTACATATTTTTTTCTTTGTTATTGTTTCTATTTGTTTTGTTTGTATATTCGTAAGATGTAACTTTGTATAAATTATATAATAACATGGATAATAAGAACAATTATTGTGTGATAATGGGTGGCGGTATAGGTAGCCGTTTCTGGCCTTTTAGCCGTGAGGCGCGCCCTAAACAGTTTCTTGACTTCTTTGGAACAGGTCGATCTCTCTTGCAAATGACTGTTGACAGGTTCAAAAAAATCTTGCCTGTCGAAAATATATTCATTGTCACCAACAATGAATACGCACAAATGGTACTGGATGAGCTACCGGAGTTAAAACCTAACCAAATATTGCTGGAGCCGATGAGGAGAAACACAGCTCCATGTATCGCTTTTGCAACATATCACATCAATTCTTTCAATGCCGACGCGAATATCGTAGTCGCGCCATCCGATCACTTGATACTGAAAGAAGACGAATTCTTATCTATTATCCAAAATGCTTTCGCCTTTGTTTCCAAGCATAACACATTACTCACTTTAGGCATTCGTCCCAGCCGTTCTGAAACCGGTTATGGATATATACAGATGAGCGAAGAAAAGCTTGACGAAGTAAATAAAGTGAAGGTATTTACAGAAAAGCCAAACCTTGAATTAGCCAAAGTCTTCTTTGAAAGTGGTGAATTTCTATGGAATTCAGGTATATTCATTTGGAATAACAAAACAATACTGGACGCCCTGCATCAACACTTACCCGAAATTACCACCCGGTTTGATTCAGGATTGGATGTATTTGGAACAGAGAAAGAAAAAGCATTCATAGACGAAAACTTTCCTTTCTGCCCTAATATATCTATTGACTACGGTATTATGGAAAAAGCATCCAACGTCTATGTTCAAGCGGCTGAATTTGGATGGTCCGACTTGGGAACATGGGGTTCGTTATATGAAATATCCGACAAAGATGAAAATGCTAACGCCTCGCTGATAGCTAATACCATCTTTTTCGACAGCTCTGAAAACATCGTCACCTTGCCCGAAGGTAAACTTGCCGTAGTGCAGGGATTAGAAGGATACATCGTCGTTGAAGCGGATAATGTGTTGCTTATATGCAAGAAAGGAGAAGAACAGCGTATAAAACAGTTTGTGGCTGATGTAAAGCTTAAATACGGAGAGAAATATATTTAACAATTAGATACATGACAAAAGAACTTATACCAAATCTACCATATTTGGTTGCAGACATTAACCTTGCCGATTTCGGTAGGAAAGAGATAGAAATAGCAGAGCATGAAATGCCCGGGCTAATGGCTCTTCGTAAAAAATACGGAGCTACCAAGCCATTAAAAGGAGCGCGCATCATGGGTTCGCTTCACATGACCGTTCAAACGGCTGTGTTGATAGAAACCCTAAAAGAATTAGGCGCCGACCTTCGTTGGGTTAGTTGCAATATCTTTTCCACACAAGATCACGCGGCGGCTGCCATCGCGGCTTCGGGTGTACCGGTCTTCGCGTGGAAAGGGGAAACACTTGAAGAATACTGGTGGTGTACCGAACAGGCGTTATCATTCCCCGACGGAAAAGGACCTCACTTGATTGTTGATGATGGCGGCGATGCCACTCTATTGATACATTGGGGATATAAAGCCGAAGAAAACCCTGACTTCTTAAAGAAAGAAGCCTCTAATCACGAAGAACAAGTTATACTGGACACGCTATCCCGCATCCTCAACGAGGATAAAAACCGTTGGCATCGCACTGTAGCCGAATGGAAAGGCGTCTCGGAAGAAACGACAACCGGCGTGCATCGCTTATATCAGATGATGGAACGTGGAGAGCTTCTTATTCCGGCTATTAATGTAAACGACTCTGTCACTAAGTCGAAGTTCGACAACCTATATGGATGTCGCGAATCACTGGCGGATGGCATCAAAAGAGCGACAGACGTGATGATTGCCGGAAAGGTGGCCGTTGTCGCGGGATACGGAGACGTAGGTAAAGGTTGTTCGCACTCCATGCGTTCTTATGGCGCGCGCGTCATTGTTACCGAAATAGACCCTATTTGCGCGTTACAAGCGGCTATGGAAGGTTTTGAAGTGACTACGATGGAGGAAGCCGTCAAAGAGGGCAATATCTTTGTCACCACCACCGGGAACAGGGATATTATCACGATCGAACATATAGCCCGAATGAAAGATCAGGCGATAGTATGTAATATCGGGCACTTTGACAATGAAATACAAGTGGACAAGCTCGTTAACTACCCAAGCATCAAGCATACGAACATCAAGCCGCAGGTTGATAAATACACCTTCCCTGATGGGCATTCCATCTTCTTGTTGGCGGAAGGACGTTTGGTAAACCTGGGTTGCGCCACCGGACACCCGTCCTTTGTGATGAGTAACTCGTTTACCAATCAGACATTGGCTCAATTAGAGTTGTGGATACGCGACTACGAAGTGGATGTATATCGTTTGCCTAAGCATCTGGATGAAGAGGTCGCCCGCCTGCACTTGGAACAAATAGGCGTTAAGCTGACGAAGCTGACCGAATCGCAAGCCGCGTATTTAGGTGTTCCTGTCGAAGGTCCTTATAAACCTGAACATTACAGGTATTGATATTAAAGACCTGACTGAAAATAGAAAGGCGCTATTCCAATGGATAGCGCCTTTATTATTAAATATCTGTATATCAAATAGATATAGTAATACGCCTGATTATTTCTTTCCTTTCAGTATCGTAGCTTCTTCAATATACTTTTCAGCCTCCATAGCGGCAGGTGAATTCATATACTGATCTTTTATGATAGTGAATATTTCTATCACCTTGTCATAGTTGCCCTGAGCCCTGTATATCAAACCCGCTTTCTTGTACAGGAGCGGACTTTGAGAAACGTTATCAACTCCTTTGGCAGCTTTGATGTAATAGGAAACGGCTTCGTCAGACTTGCCCAGGTTGTCTAAACAGTCCCCTATCGATCCGTTTATCAAATGAGAGAGAATTTTATCGCTCCCGCTATAACTTTTCAGGTATTCAAGTCCTTTGTCATAGTTGCCCATATTGGCATAACAAAGACCGGCATATACTTTGGCAAGTTTTCCGGACTTGGTAGAACCATACTCGTCAATGATGGATTCAAATCCGATATATCCGTTCTTGTCGCCAAACACAGCCAGGGAATCCTGTCCTGTCCTGAAATATTGTTCACCCCTAAACATCGCTACTTGAGCTTCTGTTGTCTTAGGACCTACTATAAAATAGTTGTATGCCAAAATAGCGCATACGACAAGGACAAGCACTCCGATACCAATCAGCAATTGTTTTTGATATTTCTCAATAAAACGTTCGGAAGATCCTAACGCTGTGCCTATACGTTCCCAGTCTTTCTCTTCGCGTAATTCAACTTGTTTTTTTTTAGAAGACATCTTTTAAGTATTATAATATTATATATTCTTTTATCTCAAAATCAGCAGCGACAAAAATAGCTGTTTTCTGCTTATAAATAAAATCTTAACTGTTTTTTTTTTACTCCGTGTAAAATTTAATAAGTTGTTCGAGCGCTTTTTGACATGCCGGACAAAAATCTTTACATGTATTTGTCTTCATTCGGCAGTCAAAAGCAGGACGATATATCCCTTTTGATGAATAACCTCCCCCTTCAAACACGCCAACCGGATATGTCGATGCCAATTCCTTATCGGTGGGAATCGGCGTTCCTTCCCGTAAAAGATGACTCCACTTGGACTGAAAATCGACAAGTGTTGTTATATTCGGTTCCCATGGTTCCACATCAACAGGATAAGAATCGCTGAAGGTATCATTATCATAAAAATATTCATCGGCAAGCCCCCCGAAGCTATGTCCAAATTCATGGACGACCACCGGTTTGAAAGCCGGATGTCCGGTGGTGGTCAATGTGCAAGCGTTGAATATGCCGCCTCCGCCATAAACGTCCGTATTCGCCAATATAATAATGTGCGCATAAGGTATGCCCGCGATAGCATCGTGTATATCCTTCATATTGGTAGAGGTCAGATACCTGTCGGAATAGAAGGTATCGAAATGTGAATGAAAGGCTGTTTCGTTCCATTTGTTTTCCCGGGGCACGCTCACTCCTGAATCTTTCGATACGGTTTCTACCGCTATAAAGTTAAATTTATCCTGCATACTGTTAAACGGGCTATGAGCCAATATCTGTTCACAGGCTGTTTTGGCATGCGCGTTGAATTTTCCCATTTCCGAAGCGGTATATCCTTCGGCAAGAATCACGACGTTGATACATTTGTCTATTGAGTTTCCCCGATGGATTACAGTATATGCCGGAATATTCTTTAACCCTTTCTTTTTTATCAGTATATCATTCGGATCGACAACATGCTTTAACGCCGTCTTGTAAGAACCGTCTTTTTCTCTCAAACTGACTTCTATCTCTACTTTATTCTTAGGGTAAGGGAGTAGAAAAGTGTTTTCGAAACTTCGCCTCACCGTTTCGGATTCCGGTATGGTTCGCCATTCCTGAAAAAGAGAACTGAAGGCGTCTTTATAGATACACTTTCCCGAATTGAGATCTGTGACTTTAATCTGTCCGTTACCTGACCTGACCAATTCGTCCAAATGATGCCGGCGGCCTGCCCATTGAGGCAATTGGTTTAATTGATCCAACGATACGGTTTGAGAAGCATTGTCGCCTGTAAAAATATAATCCACACGCAGCGTTTTATCCAC
>JAISKQ010000052.1 GCA_031260865.1 Prevotella sp. | reverse complement strand
CAAGGCTGTTCAAACAGGAAGAATTTGACGAAATGGTTTCATTAATAGATTCTTTACTAAAATAACAGACGGATTTGACGGATGGACATCGTAATTATAAAATATAACGCGGGCAATATCTTCTCGGTCGAACACGCTTTCAAACGCTTAGGCGCGCGCGCCACTATTACCGCGGATAAAGAACTGATACAAAAGGCGGATAAAGTCATTTTTCCGGGAGTTGGAGAAGCCGGCTCCACGATGAGACATCTACAAGAAACAGGCTTAGATAAATTGATCCCTGCTTTAAAGCAACCGGTACTGGGCATTTGTTTGGGTATGCAACTTATGTGCTCTCATTCCGAGGAAAGCGACGTGGATTGCCTTGGTATATTCGACTCGCGGGTAAAACGGTTTGTTCCCCAACGACACGAAGATAAAGTGCCCCATATCGGTTGGAACACCATCACGGATGTGAAAAGCAATCTTTTTGATAATACACTGGAAAATCAGTTCGTCTATTTCGTTCACAGTTATTATGTGCCTGTCAATGAGTATTCAGTAGCCACAACAAATTACATACATCCTTTTTGCTCGGCTATGCGTAAAGATAACTTCTACGCCACGCAATTCCATCCCGAAAAAAGCGGAAGCGCGGGCGAAAAGATATTGACGAATTTTCTGAAGATATAAGAACCTGTTTTAAATTTGAGCGAATAAATATAAAGCAGGCTCTAAGAAAATATTCACAAAAGCTATATACCGTGACATTATTACAACTTTTCAAAAACCTTAAACCTTATGTTTATCCATACCGTTGGCTGGTCATACTGGCATTGGTATTAACGCTGATAGGGTCGCTTGTCGCACAGGTGAACGCATGGGTGTTGCGTTATACCGTGGACGAGATTAACGCTTTGGTAGAAGCTCATAAAGGACTTGCGGAAGGTCTATCCATACTCGCGACGATCTCCGTCATCCTCATCGGAAAAGAAGTAATTAATTCCTTTATTCAATTCGGGCAAAAATTCTATGGCGAAAAGCTCCGGATATACATCGCGAAAGATTTGGCTCAGGCGGTTATCGACAAGATATTAACCTATAAACTTGCCTTTTACAGTTCCGGCGGAAATCAACCCGGAAAGCTTCAGGCGCGCATCGACAGGGGGGTGGAAAGCCTTACGCGCTTGGTGCAAAATTTCTTTATCGATATTTTACCGCTGTTCGCCAACTCGATAGTGGCTTTGATTATGATGTTCAATGCTAACTTTTATGTAGGGTTAGTCGGATTGTGCATCATTCCTGTTTACTATGCCGTGAGCCGCCAACAGGCTATCCGCATGAGCGGCACACGCCGAATGATCAAGGACTTGAGGGAAAATAAAAGTCAGGGCATTCTGGGAATATTGGAGTCGATAACGGTTATCAAGTCGTTTATACGGGAAAATATCGAGAGCGACAAACAGATGGCGTTGCAGAATGATTTGACCGACGCCCAGATGAAGACCCGTAAAATGAGTTTCTTTTTTGATGGATTAAAGAGTTTTATAGAGCAGATAGGCGTTGTCATTATCATCATCCTTACGGCATACTTGGTCTTATCCGGCAAAATGACAATCGGCGCTATTATGTTCCATATCATGTTGTTTAACAATGTATCCGCGCCTATTCGCCAGCTTCACCGTATCTATGACCAAATGAACGACGCCTTGATTTATTCCGAAAGCTTCTTCGAAATGCTGAAAGCCGACCATCAGATAGAACATTCGGGACATTATAAACCGATAAAGGTCAAGGGGAAATTTGAAATAAAAAACGTGGATTTTACTTATCCTGACAACAAAACGAGGACGCTGTACAATATCAATATGGAAATCCTGCCCGGACAGACTACCGCCTTGGTTGGATTGTCGGGCGCGGGAAAAAGCACATTGATAAATCTTCTGGATAAATTCTATGAGCCTGATTCCGGCGAAATTCAGTTGGACGGCGTTTCGTTGGGAAAATACGATACGGCATACCTGAGAGAAAATATAGGTTTGGTATTGCAAAAGAACCATATCTTTAATGGAACCATCGAAGAAAATATCCGCTATGGAAAACCGGACGCCACACACGAAGAAGTGGAGGACGCCGCTAAAAAATCATATATCCACGACCAAATAATGACGTTTGAACAAGGATATAAGACTTCAGCCCTGTTGCTTTCGGGCGGGCAACAGCAAAAAATAGCCATCGCGCGGATGTTCCTGAAAAACCCGCCCGTCATATTCCTTGATGAGCCTACCGCCAGTCTGGACGCTGTCGCCACAGAGCAGATAAAGACCAGCCTCGATGCCATAAAGAAAGACCGTACCGTGATTATTATATCGCATAGCATTTCGCAAATCATTGATTCCGATCGCATTTATGTGATGAAAAACGGAAGAATCGTAGAGTCCGGCACGCATGAAGAAATATACCATCAAGAAGGGACATATAAAGAAATTTTCGACGCGATGGCTCGAAGCCTGAATATCGACAAAATATCGAAGACGCTGGACGAGTGAAGCTAATGGCTAACGGCTGTATAACCGCTGAATAAAAGTGTAAAATCTCTCTAAATAGACAATTTACAGCGCATTTGACCGTTATTTAAAATAAATTGTACTTACTTTGCACTCATTATCACTGTCT
>JAISKQ010000119.1 GCA_031260865.1 Prevotella sp. | reverse complement strand
ACCAGCAGCAGCACCAGCAGAACCGACAATAACGCCGTATCCTCGTTCATCATAAGTAGGAGAGGAGGAAGCAGGCACATAAACAGGGTTAGAATAAACGTCTTGCGGAGCAATAGGATTTGTAGCCATGCCAGGGATAGCCAAAGCAGGTGACACAGTAACATCAACATTCTTCTTCCTAAAGAAAAAATAATAGATAATAAAACCTATAACACCAATCAAAGCAGCTATCATAAAACCTAATAGACCTTTATTCATATTACTTTACAATTAGTTTTTTAATCCACTTGTCATAAACAAAAATACCACCAGCGATGATAAGACCTACGTAAACGAGGTTACGGAGGCAAGACCAAATTTTATAACTACTCAAAAAACTTCTCATAACTTAATCTTTTTACAAAGCCATTTTGTCCAAACAAAATAAGCACCAAAACAAATGAGACCAAGTAAAACCAACTTTTGAACAGTTGCCCAAATATTAGAACGAGAGGAACGCCGACCTACTGAACGGCGGGCATTACGAAAGCGAGTTTTATACTTCGTTTTGTATATCGTACGGAAACGAGTACGAAAACGACCAAAAGAACGGCGGAAACCGCCAAAAGAGCGTCTAAAGCCACCGAAGAAACGGCGACCATAACCGCCACGGCTGTAACGCCGTGAACGGTTAAAACTTCTTCTATAATATGCCATAATTAAACCTCCTTACTTTTACCGTCTGATTCAAAAGCCTGCAAATCAGGCTTGAATAAATCAGAGGCGGGAATTGTTTCAACTTCCGAAATTTCATCATCGGGTTCTTCAGGAGCAGGGGGATATTTTTCACGCCAAGCCTCATATTCAGGCATGAAAGCATCAATAAAAGCCTTAGAAGCAACGGCAACGATAGAAAACAATGCAAAATATTTTACTATACTTTTCATAAAATAAAAATTTAAATAATTAATAACCAAATAAATAATAACCGACAATCTTTATAAACCTTAACGCTTTTTAGATACTAAAACGACAACAGTAACGACAGCAACACCGCCAAGAATAATAAAACCGTAATCCTTAAGAAATCGGGCTATCTTCTGTGTCACTGTTTCACCAGCAACAGCCATAGCAGCGTCAACGGCTTTGCTTTCCGCATTCTGCACCCAATTTGAAACGCCAGGTATATTAGCCTCTTTAGCAGTATTCCAAAGACCAGTCAGGATAGCAACCCAATCAACGGCATTTTTACCAGTTGTTTGCGCCAATGCTTCAGCGGTATACGCCAACGCTTCAGGAGATTGATTAACCACATCCAAAGCAAGAATATTACTTTGTTGTTCGCCTGAAAGAGGCTCAACGCCTGAAACAAAATTCGTCATCGCCAACATACTTGAACCTGCTAAATCAACACCAAAAGGATTGCCATAAGAGTTTAATAGTTGCTGTATGTAGGCTTGCTTAGCAGCCAAAGAAGACGGTATAGGTATCAATGAACCGTTAGGCGTTTCAGCAACTAATTGCTGTGAACTCATATCAGACGGCTGATAAGTTACTTTACCGTCAACACCAACGGTATAAGCATACGAACCATCTGAATAGGTATAAATGCCAGGTGCATCGGTAGAATATTCAGGGATTGAATCACCTACATCTTTGCCCGAATCGTGCAAAATGCCTAAGATTCCGCCAGTTTGCGAATCTTTAAACCCTGATGCTAATTCTTTACCGATGTTACCTCCTGATACAACAGCACCCAACGAATTACCTATAAGGCTGACAGGGTCAATACCTACCAGCTTCGTCGCAGCACCATATATATCACCAACAATAGGAATCTTAGTGACGAGGGGCGTCGCTACTTTAGCGACGGTTTTCACCGTCGCCCCCGCTACTTTGCCGACGGTTTTAACGCCCGCTTTAATTCCATTCCAAATTCCACCAAAAAAACTCATAATTATATAGTTGAAGCGTCAACAACTCTAAGAACATACGCACGGTCATCGTACTGACTTGTAACTTTAGCAGTGATGAAGTCAGATACGCCGAGAGCGTTATAATACGAACCGCCCGAAGCAAATTTGACAGCTTCAAAGCCTAAGTTCGTAGGAACGGTAGCGCCTTGTATAATGCGGTTAGCAATCAAATCAGAACCGAACATAGCAAGCAAATCGTTTTGAGCACGTGCAACCGCTTCGATTTCTTTTTCAGACCAGTTAACGGAATACAGAGAATCACGAGCGATTAACTGATAGTCGAGTACTTGTTTACTCATTACCATTTGATGGCAATTTGTCAAATCAATTGCTTTCTGTGATGAAGCATTTAAATGAATAGATTCATACATTAAAGCAAGATTTGTTTTAACTGTATCAACGGCATAAATGCGCAATGACTTTTCTTCACCAGTACCAGTAGTAGCAAGGTCAGAAAAATTAGTACTAACAGAAATATAAGAATTGTTGTCAAGGGTAAGAGCACCGCCGACACCAATCATTACAGGGAACACACAACGATAAATAGAACCATCGTTATTTTGATAAACCTTTAAGTGTTGCGGTCCCATGGTGCCCGCAATAGCCAAAGGAAAAACAGGCAAAGACGGTATCAAAGTACGTTGTCCGCCTGAACGAGAAGTGTAAAGCACTTTCAACGTATCGGAAGCGGGTAAATTAAGGTCGCCAAAAAACGCGGGCAAATTCGGGGCGGGCGTTGTTTTGGTCACGTCAAACAAGAGAAAATAAGTGCCATTTTCTACTTGTAAATCAGAAATGTTTGAGTTTTCATTAAATACTCTCATAAAAATAATTTTAATTAATTAAACAATTATAAATCAATATATTAAATAGCTTTACGCCTATTAACCGAAAGACTGTCTTTCTTCACATAGTCAGTTGAACGATATTCAGGGTAGGGGGTAAAGAAAGAATCATACAAAGACTTAATAGACTTATATAACAAAGTCATATTAAGCAACTTAGCAATTTCAAGGTATTGAGTATATATATGTCTCAATTTTGATAAGGCATATTGAAAAAAATACTGCTTCGTTAAATAACGATAGCAACCCAAAATATCAGACAACAAATCATTAACTTTATTACCGACAGAATCCGTAACACGAAATTTTATAACTTTGTCAAAATAATGTTCTGATATTTTCTTATAAAAACTTTTAGAGGATTGATACAACTTTTTCAATAAAGTCGATTTTAACAAAACATAGGAACGACATTCTTGTAAAGTATCAAAGTAAACACCGCCTAAACCGTCATAAACACGATATTTCTTGTGAAATGGCGTTCTTTTACCATCGTAAAGAGAAATATTATACACGGCTTTAAAGTTATCCATAAGAGAATGTTTTTATATTTTCGACAAATATAAGAAAGTTATATAATTCCTATTATGTTTAATTATTAAATTAAATAATATACTTTTAATGCATGTACCCTATTATAAATCCTCCTTTTTTACTATATTTACATTTTAATTCAATTCTAGTTTATTTCTATCTTATTACAAAAAATAGAATTCATGGATCATATAGAAAACAACGAGCAATTCCAAGGATTAAAAGTAAATAAAGGTATATCTGCTCAACCTACTGTAAATCCTTATCTAAATAGTTTTAAAAAATTTAAGCGTAAAACATACACCATATCAGAATACGTTGAAGGAATTCGTAAAGGAAATATAACCATTCTGGGACAAGCTGTTACACTTATCGAAAGTTCTAAACAAGAGCATCATGCTATTGCGCAAGAAGTTATCGAAAAATGTTTGCCATATACCGGGGATTCTGTCCGTGTCGGCATAACAGGTGTTCCCGGAGCCGGTAAAAGCACGTCAATTGATGCGTTTGGAATGCATATACTAAAAGAAAACAATAAACTTGCCGTTTTAGCAATAGATCCATCTAGTGAACTAACCAAAGGCAGCATACTCGGGGACAAAACCCGCATGGAACGTTTATCCATAGAGAAAAACGCATTTATTCGCCCCTCCCCTTCCGCCGGTTCATTGGGCGGTGTAGCTCGTAAAACCCGTGAAACCATCATATTATGCGAAGCGGCTGGATTTAACCGTATCATTGTGGAAACGGTAGGCGTAGGTCAATCAGAAACAGCCGTACATTCTATGGTTGACTTCTTTCTACTTATACAGTTAGCCGGTACAGGTGATGAATTACAAGGCATTAAACGCGGTATTATGGAGATGGCTGATGGTATAGTTATAAATAAAGCTGATGGAAATAACGTTGAAAAGGCTCGTTTGGCTAAATCTCATTTCCAGAATGCATTACATCTTTTTCCTCTACCGGATTCTGGTTGGACACCAAAAGTACTCACCTACTCCGGCTACTATGAAACGGGTATCACTGAAGTTTGGAATATGATAGATGAATATATTGCTTTTGTAAAGAAGAATGGATATTTTGAACACAGACGGAATGATCAATCCCGCTTCTGGATGTATGAAACAATAAACGAAAGGCTCAGAAACGATTTCTATAATAATCCCGTTGTAGAAAGAGAATTGAAAATATGCGAACAACAAGTTTTAAATTCACAAATGAGTTCTTTTGCCGCTGCCAATAAGGTATTAAGCATATTTCGGAAGCATGAATAGATGTAAATTTATTATCTAAAAGACGTAGATATTTGGACTGTTCAGTTTAATATCATGTCAGAAATAATTATCTTTGCAAACACTAAATAAATAATTTCATTGTTGAATTAACATTATATATTATAAATCATGGAAAAACCATATGCTATTGGAATTGACATCGGCGGAACTAATTCTGTTTTTGGTATTGTAGATAAACGTGGGCATATTATTAATCAAGGTTCTATCAAAACCGGCACTTATAAAGAAATTAATGAATATGTAACTCATTTATCCGCAGGAGTTCAAGAAATTATAGACCAAGTTGGCGGTTCTGCTAATATCAAGGGTATTGGAGTTGGCGCTCCAAATGGAAATTACTTTACCGGTTGTATCGAATTTGCCCCAAATCTCCCTTGGAAAGGCGTTATTCCATTAGCTCAAATGCTTACAGATAAACTTAATATTCCTGTTGCTCTGACAAATGACGCGAATGCGGCAGCTATCGGTGAAATGACTTATGGCGCAGCCCGTGGAATGAAGGATTTTATCGTTATCACTTTAGGTACAGGCGTTGGCAGCGGTATTGTTGTTAATGGTCAACTAGTATATGGACACGATGGTTTTGCCGGAGAATTAGGACATACTACTATCCGTCGCGACGGTCGCATGTGTGGATGTGGCAAAAAAGGTTGCCTCGAAACATATAGTTCCGCCACAGGAGTAGCGCGTACAGCCAGGGAATTTATTGAGACACGAAAAGAAGCGAGTTTGCTTAGAGAATTAAATCCCGAAGAAATAACATCTAAGGATGTCTATGACGCTGCGGTTAAAGGGGATGATTTAGCAAAAGAAATATTTGAATTTACAGGACAAATGTTAGGTGAAGCCTTTGCGGACTTTGTGGCATTCTCTAGCCCTGAGGCAATCATATTATTCGGTGGATTGACCAAATCCGGCAAGTTTATCTTTGATCCCGTTCGCAAGCACATGGAAGATAATATGTTGCCTATTTACCGCAATAAAATCAAATTATTAATGTCTGAACTTAAAGAAAGTGACGCCGCCGTACTTGGAGCAAGCGCTTTAGGCTGGGAAGTAAAAGACTATTAATATCCATATTATATTATTATATAGAAGCGGCATTTCATATAGTGTCGCTTTTTTTATTAAGCCCTACCCTATTATATATAGCCTATATTTATTAACTTTGTAGCCTATTATAAAATCATTTAAACCCCACTTCTCCAAATAATGAGCGACCAACGATACAACCAACGCGGAGTTTCTGCATCAAAAGAAGATGTACACAATGCCATAAAGAACATTGATAAAGGAATTTTCCCTAAAGCATTTTGCAAGATAATACCCGACATATTAGGCGGAGACCCGGAATATTGCAATATCATGCATGCCGATGGAGCAGGAACAAAATCTTCCCTTGCATATATGTATTGGAAAGAAACAGGAGATATATCCATCTGGAAAGGCATTGCTCAAGATGCGTTAATAATGAATATCGACGATCTTTTATGTGTTGGAGCTACAGATAATATCTTATTGTCTTCCACTATCGGGCGAAATAAGATGCTGATTCCGGGTGAAGTCATCTCTGCCATAATAACCGGTACAAACGACTTATGCAATGAGCTATCCGAGTTGGGTGTAAATATATATCCCACAGGAGGCGAAACGGCAGATGTAGGCGACCTTGTCCGCACAATTATCGTTGATAGTACCGTTACATGTCGTATGAAGCGTGCCGATGTAATATCGAATGATAACATACAAGGCGGAGATGTTATCGTCGGACTATCTTCTTATGGACAAGCTACTTACGAGAAAGAATATAACGGTGGAATGGGGAGTAATGGGCTAACGTCGGCTCGTCATGATGTATTTGCTAACTATTTGGCTATTAAGTATCCCGAAAGCTATGATTCTTCTATTCCTTCCAATCTGGTTTATTCAGGAAATATGAAATTAACCGATGAAATCGACGGATTAAATATAGACGCCGGAAAACTCGTTCTCTCTCCTACCCGTACTTATGCGCCTGTAATAAAGCAAATTCTTGAAAAATTGCGTCCTGTGATACATGGCATGGTACATTGCTCTGGCGGCGCTCAAACCAAGGTGCTTCATTTTGTTGATAAAGTGAAAATAACCAAAAACAACATGTTTCCCATACCTCCTTTATTTAAACTGATTCAAGAGCAATCCGGAACAGACTGGAAAGAGATGTATAAGGTCTTTAATATGGGACACCGTATGGAAATATATCTATCTCCGGAATATGCTCAAGAAGTCATCAATATCTCTAAATCATTTGGTATTGAAGCCCAAATAGTTGGATTCGTTGAAAAATCGGATAACACGAGCTTGGTGATTGATAGTGAATTTGGTCATTTTAAATATTAATTTAGAATCATTGTAAATTATCGTTTTTGTTTTAACTTCTATTAATGTTGTTTTTAAGGAATAACCCATATATTTGTATCAAACAAAACTATATAAATGTTTAATTTAATAAAATTGAGAGTATGAAGAAATTGATTATGTCCGCGATTATGTGTGTAGCTCTGATTGCTTCTACTAGTGTTATGGCTCAGGATACTACTCCTAAAAAAGACAGTTGTTGCAAAGAAAAAACTGAATGCAGCAAAAAAGAAGGAGAAAAGAAATCTTGCTGCAAAGAAGAAAAGAAAACCACCACAAACAAAAAAGCAGCTAAAAAAAGTGCCACTAAAACCAAAACGGCTAAAACGGCTGACAAAAAATAAGTATATTCAAAGCAATATGGAAAAGGTATCCCAAAAGAGGATGCCTTTTTCTTTTTACCTCCCTACCCTCTTTTCGGTAAATAGTCAGTAAATAGTTTACTAAAGTTCAAGTTTACAAGAGTTCTAAAAAGTGACAAAAGTAACAGTTTTAGGGTAACACCGCTTTGCGTCATTTTTTTTCATTCCTAATTGGCTACGTCGAACGTTGTTTCTTCTTCTTTTATTTCAAAGACCTCTTTTCTGTCAACAGTCAGCAGTTGAAAGCCAACAACTAATAGCTAATATTGAAAAAGTGACAAAAGTAACACTTTTCGGTAAATAGTTTATCAGTATTCAAGTTTACTAGAATTCTAAAAAGTGACAAAAGTAACAGCTTTAGGGTAACATCGCTTTGCGTCATTTTTTTTCATTCCTAATTGGCTACGTCGAACGTTGTTTCTTCTTTCTCGTAATTATTTCATCATATCAAAGACCTTTTCAGTGTATAGCCAACAACTAACAGCTAATATTGAAAAAAGTGACAAAAGTAACACTTTATTAGTATTCAAGTTTACTAGCTTGCAAGTTTACTAGAATTCTAAAAAGTAACAAAAGTAACAGTTTTCGGGTAACACCGCTTTGCGCCATTTTTCATATTCTTTCTCGTAACTCTTTACTCATTACTATCAACTTATTACTCGTAACTCGTAACTGTTTTATATTAGATAATTTTGTTTGAATTTAATGCAGATTTAATGGTTAATTTTTCAATATTTTTTTTGGTATTTTTTACAAGTTCTTTATTGTATGTCAATATACGCAGGGAGTTATCCTCTTTTGGTGAAATATTTTGCACTGCTAAAATATAATTTCCCATGAATTGCCAATCAAGAGAGCCGACGAAAATGACAAGAAGTAATTTATGCTATGATTGGTTCCATATAACAATCTAAAAATTCTTCGGTTACACCATGTAGTTTGCGCCTTTGGCAAAGAGCATAAAGTTCTTCTACAGCTGAATATGTAAAATATCTCGGATTCATATCTCTGAATTGAGGCTTGCTGCACTCTTTAATTACCTTATCCCTATCTTCATCCGGAGCAACAATCACATATCTTGTAGGAAATGGAGGAAATTTATCTTTAAAATTCTTCATCCTGCTTAATCCGCTTGTAACTCCCGTCGAATGTTCTACTTCCATTACAGCAGGCATTAGTTTTCCGTTTTGAAACCAAATGCAGTCTATTAGTAATGCAGCCTGAATTGCTTCATCAAACGCAGTCATTAATCTTTCATCTTTGAGTGATGAAATAACCCCTTCGTATTCTCCAATTCGTTTATTCTGATATAATATACCTTTGTCATTTTGAGCAATCCAAGTTCTATAATTCAATTGTTTTCCAATAAAATATAAAGCTATTTGCATTTGAGCATGTCTCCGTTGAATATCAATATCTATTTCTTGTTGATAACAAGAATCAGGTAAAACAAGAGCATCATAAACAACATCTAAAGAAGGAACTTCCGACACAACCATATCTGTTTCTATCTGTCGCATTGTTCCGCTTTCGTGAGGGTTGTTTGGACTCCACATAATATGCTTGTGCCCATGTTTGATTGTTGTGTAACTCCCCTTACTCTCAATACGGCCAGGATAACAAAAATAAAATTCAGGTGTATGAGCTAAAAGAGCCTCTAAAACGCTCCTTGTATTGTAACTTGCGCCCAATACTCTATCAATGCTTATAGGTTGATTGGGATTAAAGGCATTAGCCACTCGCCAAATCAACTCGCTCGAAATTGGTTCAATCTTACTCTGTTGTTCATTTACTCCTTTACTTGGATTCCAGCGTTTTATTCTTATCGGACCCTCAGGCATATCTATTCCTACAATTTTTATTACGCCTGGCGTCTTAGGATTAACGTAATTGTAAACTGTATTTTTATCTAATTGATTGATAAACGAAACAATATTAGATGCTGTCAACTTTCTCATGATTATAAATAATTATGATTAATGAAAGACATGATGGTTTCAGCAAGTCCTTTAGCAGCAAGGTATGGAACGCCATTCCCTATTGTTTTAAACATATTAGATAATGATATGTTATCTGGCAAAATAAACTCTTTTGGAAGAGATTGAATTGATAATGCTTCAGCAGCAGAAATTCTACGAGGCTTATACGGATGTATATGAACCTCATTATTCCCGTATGCCGCCGTGGGCGAATATCTCCACCGATGTAATCTTTTGTAACATTTTTTCAAAACATCCCCTTCTTTTACCGTTTGAAACTTTTTTAGACCTGCTCTGGGTTGAAAATAATGATTGGTATTAGGATGATTTTCAACATCGTTTTTATCAAACCAGTACTGTACAGTTAATTCTTCGATTATGCCTTTATTGGGCTGCCTTTTCAAGTTTTCCTCATAAGGTTCTTCTTCCGGCCATTTTAATGAAAAAATGTTCTTTGACTGATATTTTGTTTTTGCATCCCAATCAAAAGACGGTATTGAATAAGAGTTGTCTAATTTTACTCTCATACGTTGCAATACGTCTGTTTTAAATCCCACCAAAATAATTCTTTCTCTATCTTGAGGAGCACCAAACTCAATAGCATTGATTAATTTTTCTGTCAGACAATAATCATTTGCGATTAACTCAGATTTCAACTCATCAAAGAATACTCGATGTTTTTTTGTTCGGTAAAGTCCTTTTACATTTTCAAAAAGAAAAAAATCCGGTTTGTTTTTTATTATCAATTCAATATAAGTACGAGATAATTTTCCTTTTTCCCCTTTTTCTCCTTTGTTTGAACC
>JAISKQ010000241.1 GCA_031260865.1 Prevotella sp. | reverse complement strand
GAATTCTTTATGTTCAGACTTGCGAAATTGTATGCTTGAGGGTTTACTTCAACAACCGGGTTTATCCGCTGACCCGTTTTTCGGGAAGAGCCCCTTTTTTTCGCCCCGTTTTGCTCTTTGGGCAGAAACGAAAAACCCCCGAAAATCAGCGATTTTCAGGGGTTTTATTTATTTTGCTTTTTTTTTATGTGGTGCCACCAGGAATCGAACCGGGGACACAAGGATTTTCAGTCCTTTGCTCTACCAACTGAGCTATGGCACCATAACCGTTTTGCGTGTGCAAAGATAGTATATAATTTGTATTCTCCAAAGAGATGCTTTATTATTTTGATAAGTTTTTTATTATTTTGGAATCACTCTAAACAATAGTGGATGCCGATTGTCGGGCTTTAGCACTCATTATCAGATTGTATAAGCGCTTCAATACAATCGTATGATATTTTAAAATAGTTGACAATGAAATTGGAAAAAAAACTCCTCTATAAAGAATAGAGGAGTTTAAAGGAAGATAAATAAATCTTGTTATTGTCTTATATGCCAAGGTCTTTGCAAACCTGTTCTATTTTCTTTTCGGTAGCGACATTTACAGCGTCATAATTCGCTCTTGACTTTAATATGCTCTGTACTTCGATATAAAATTTAATCTTAGGTTCAGTACCCGAAGGACGGATTGATATTTTCGTTTTGTCCTCTGTGAAATATTGCAGTACATTCGATGTCGTCGGCATTTCCAATGTATATTCTTCATCAATGGCTAAGTCCTGCGCTTTCAGCGTTACAAAGTCCTTGATAAGAATCACTTTAGACCCCGCGATTTCTTTGATTGGATTTTCCCTGAAATTTTTCATCATCGCTTCGATTTCTTCCGCGCCGCTTCTGCCTTCTTTTGTCACAGAAATACCTTTTTCTTTCGAAAAACCATATTCAATATATATATCCTGCAACAGTTCGTACAATGTCTTACCATTGTCCTTTGCCCATGCCGCTATTTCAGCGAACAAGATGGCCGCTGAGGCGGAATCCTTGTCACGAACGAAGTCTTCAGCCAAGAAGCCATAACTTTCTTCACCGCCGCCGATGTAATTGCGTTTGCCTTCAAGTTCGCGCATAACAGCGGCAATCCATTTAAAACCGGTGTAACACTCAAACATTTCCACCCCGTTCTTCTCCGAAACCACCTGTGTGAGAGCGCTGGTCACGATGGTGCGCACGGTATAGTCTTTTTTGGTAAGCAGCCCCAATTCTTTTCTACGGGTAATAATATAGTAGATAAGGATAATCATTGTCTGATTGCCATTCAGTAAGATGAAGTCTCCTTTATCGTCGCGGACACCCGCGCCAAAACGGTCGGCGTCAGGGTCTGTGGCAAATACCAGTTCCGCGTTTGTTTCTTCCGCTTTTTTCACGGCAAGAGCCATAGCGGCGGGATCTTCAGGGTTGGGGGAAATTACCGTGGGAAAATCTCCGCTCAGGACATCCTGTTCGGGTACATGGATTATATTGGTGAATCCGCAAGCTTTCAACGCCTTCGGTATGATCGTAAATCCTGTGCCATGCAATGGAGTGTAAACGATGCCTATATCTCCGTGGCGTTTAATTGAATCGGGAGAAAGAAGGAGCGTTTTCAAATCTTTGATAAACGAATCGTCCATATCTTTACCCAGTATCTCAATCAGCTTCTTATCCCCGCCTTTAAATTTAATTTGGTCAACCTGCACACGATTGACTTCCGCTATTATATTTTTATCATGAGGTGGTATGACCTGCGCGCCGTCTTCCCAATAAGCTTTGTATCCGTTATATGCTTTAGGGTTATGCGAAGCTGTAATCATAATACCGCTTTGACATTTTAATTTACGGATAGCGTACGAGATTTCAGGTGTAGGACGAAGATCTTCAAAGAGATATGATTTAATGCCGTTCGCGGCGAAAATTTCAGCGGATATTTCAGCATATTTGCGGCTGTTGTTACGACAGTCGTGCCCTATTACAACTTTTATTTCTTTTAACGAAGAAAATTCTTTCAACAGATAGTTTGCTAAACCTTGGGTAGCGCCGCCTATAGTATATATATTCACCCGATTAGAGCCTACACCCATGATGCCTCGAAGACCTCCTGTCCCAAATTCGAGATCTTTGTAGAAAGCTTCTATCAGATCGGTTTTATCTTCTTTATCTAATAATGCCTGAACTTCTTTTCTTGTTTCCGCATCATATTTATCCGACAGCCAGACTTTCGCCTTAGCCGTTACTTGTGTAAGCAAATCATCATTTTCCATGCTTTATTTATTTAAGTGTGTTGGTTTATTCAAAATGTAAATAACAAAAATAATAAATTTTTGTTTCAGAGAGGTAAGAAGATGACAGAAATATATACAATAATAATAAACGCCATCTTTGAAAAGGATAATAAAGTCTCGTTTCTTAATTCAACCCATATTTTATCTGGTCGAATAAGAATGGGAATATATTATTATCCACTCCGCGGCTTATCAGACTATCCCTGTCGGCGTCAAACAGCATCGCGAATAGTTCAAAATCATTATCCACGTATACGGCTTGCCTGTAATACGAAATAGCTTCGCCTTTATTGCCCACGCATAATTCGGTGTGTCCCGCGTTCAAATAATCATGGATAGTCGGTTTTCCATTCAATATTTGCTTATAGTATTTTCGGGATAAATCATATTTTTTCAGTAGAAACGCAGTCCATGCAATCGGCCTTTGCGCTTTGGTTCCTTTCGATTCAAGCAATTCAACTTTGAAATAAATATTCAACGCTTGTTCATAATCGCCTAATTCGAGGTAACAATGCCCGATGTTCAATTCCGTATTGACATTATCCGGATTAAGTTTTGCCGCTTTCGTATAATAAACCAAAGATAATTCAGTTTTTTTCAACGCGCGATATAACTGAGCTATGCGTTTTATAATCCACGAATTATCAGGTTTGAGCAAATCCGCCTGTAAATACGCGTCCAATGCTCCGGTCTGGTCGTTCAGCATTTGTTTACAGTAGCCGATTTTCTGCCATATATCTTCACTTTGGTCGTCAATATGAATTAATCGGTTGAATACATCGAGCGCTTCATTAAAATTATTCTTATCAAAGCAATATAAAGCGATTTTTTTCATACTGTCTATATCCGAGATAAGCGGAGCTATTGATTTCTTATCATAGAAATTCAGTCTTAAACTGAAAATATCGAAAAAACTATTCCGGTAAGGGATCAATTTGAAGAATCGGTATAAATCCTGAATATATTGATTGGATATGACTTCATCGTCGATGGTAGGGTTCAACGCTTGAGTCTCCTTCTGAAGTTGTTTTATCTCTTCCGATTCGGCGCCCATTCGTCCCAGCATCATTTCCCGTTGTGCAGGCGAGATTTGCAATAAGCTCAAACAAAACGAATATTTATCCGAATTACATATATGACCGGAATCCAGAATGGCTGTTTTCAGCAGGTTATTACCCGCGTCTTCCGGGAAAAACGATATAAATTCGGAATAAGACGGGTCGAACGGCAAAAACCAATTACTCATTTCCGAGAAGAAAGGAAAACTCTTTAGCCCCGAAAAGGTGGAATGGAACACATCGGCTCCTTCCATCTGTAGATTGGAATATTCCTGTAGTTTTTTTCCTAAACCCGATTCTTCCAACTCTTTTTGCCATTCGGGATTCTTTTCCGAGAAATCGCTCTCTCCCATCAGATCTTCCATATTCAGTTTCCTGCCTGCCAGATTATTTATTTTCATCATTTCGGGCAGAATTTCTTCCCTTATTTTTTTACTGATCTGTTCTGTTTCCCTCGAGCGTATCAATTGGATTATAACGCGAAGGATAGCTTTACGAAAATCGGGATTTTCGGACATAATATCCAACCGGTTCTGTAATTCGGAATATAAAGGCCAGCGTGTATCGTACATCTGCATAACGATAGCCAAACCGACGATAGCCCTGGCTCTTAACTGCATATTATCCGACACGGCGGCGTACATCAACACCTGTACTTTCTTTGCGTCGAACCGATGGAACAAGCTCATCGAAAGGGCGGAAATAAAGAGGCATTTTTCCCTTGCCGGTAAATCCATATTATTGATAAAAGAAAGATAGTCTTCGATGTCTTTCTCACTTGCGCGCGCCGCGACATACACGGCGATAAACATATCCGACCCGATCCGTTCGCGTTTGACTGACAAATCAAGCTTTCTGCGTCTTTTTTCTTCCGCTTCTTCTATCAAATCAGCCAACGAAAGAGAACCTGTTATATCTTTCAAACGGATCTGATAATCTGCTAATGACGCCATCCTTAATGCATTAGTCCGATATTTCTCATAAAAGATGTTGGAGGATTCAATATTCAACAATTCATCGGTCGAGTCATCAGTAAGTTCATACAGAGAGCGTAATAAATTGCGGTACATATTTTCCCGTTCCGGATCTTCCACGCCTTCAAACAAGTAATGGAGCATATATTTATAATTAGTCTCCAACTCGCTCAATGTCTCGGATATTTTCCAGTCCTGAAGGTGTACGGACAACTTCATTAATGATTCAAAAGCATCTTTCAACTGCCTTTTTGACAGGTTAAGGAGAATATCTTTCTTTAGTGATATTATATCGCGATTATTCATTCGGTATTTATTATTTTCAATCTGTTAGTTCGTTAATACTAATGCGGAAGGGGCGTCTTTCATTAATTTGGGATTTCTGCCGTACAATTCTTTCCAGCTATTCAAGCTAATCAATATCAAATCCTGTTTTTTCAATATATCGCTGTCCACGGGTATATTGTTATTCCACAATTGGAATAAATAAGGATTCACCGCCTTAATTGCCTTTACCGACTTTATAAAATCTATTGAATTGTCAGACAATCCTATGACATCCCATAATGTGATTCTCACATAAGAATTTTGAGCCAGACGCTCCATAAATTCCCCTACAAAAATATCATCCTCGTCAAGTATAGGAACAAAAATATTCCTCATACTTACTAATCCTTTATCAATAAATATGCCAACTTGCATATCGCTCTTGGAAACAATGGTACGGGTATTTTCGTCGAGCGGGGCAAGAAGCAAACGGCTCCACTTTTTCTGATTGCCGAATTTCATCAACAGATAATTCGGTATATGTATTATCTTGTTGGAGAATCCCAAAAAACGGGCAAAAACGTTATCTCCATATACAGATCCTTTATAACTGATCAAAAGAAAATCGTAATCGCCCTTATTGGCTATTTTAGTCACATTTGAACTTATATCGCCAACGACTTTAAATATGGGGTCGAAACTTTGCCTCAGAATGAGCGCTTCTTCTTTGATTGGCTTAAAGATTTCCTCTTCCTCTTCTTCAACGCCGTATTGGTACAATAAGTTCCCTTCGGAAAGGTGGAGCATTGTCAATTCTGAATTGGACTGCTTTTTGCGGATAAAGCTATGAGCGATGAATAACAATTTCTTACCCGATTCAGAACTTTCAAACGAAACCAGTATCTTGTATTTATCCTCAATCTGGTTTTCGGTTATCTTCTTTTTCTTGAAAATTTTATCTATAATATCTAACAATGGAGAAGTCATAAATGTTGTCACCAACGCCATAACAACCATCATCGCGAATACTTCCGATGTGAGAACGCCAAGGTCGAGACCAATATTAAGGACTACCAGTTCCATTAATCCCCTTGTGTTCATCAATGCGCCGATAGACAAGCTATCCTTCCAGCTGTTGCCTACGAAACGGGCGGCAAGCGCGCTTCCCATCGATTTGCCGAATACAGCCAGAAATATAATGCCGCCGCAGATAATCCACAAATTAGGCTCATTCAGCAACCCTATGTGCGTACGAAGTCCGGTGTAAACAAAGAATAAAGGCAGGAGCAAAACCAGAGATATATCTTCTATCTTTTCCGTGAATAAGTTTCGGAAATTATAATTTGTAGGCATTATCACACCCGCCAAAAACGCGCCGAAAAGAGCATGTATGCCTATCACTTCCGTAGCGTACGCCGAAAGGAATAGAACCAGAAAAAACACGCCTATCACAGATTTGCTGATTGTCCTGTTCGACGTTTGTAAGTCGGCTATACGCTTCAAGAAAGGGCGTACAACCCTAAACATGAACAAGACATACAGAACGGCTAAAAGTATTACAAACAGCGCGCTTGTTACCGACCCTGCCTTAACGATGGCTATTACCGCGGCAAGTAAGCACCATGCGGTAATATCATCAATGGCGGCGCAGGTGATTATAATAGGTCCCATCGGGGTTTTATTTATTCCTCTTTCATGGATAATACGCGCCATAACCGGAAAAGCGGCGATACTCATGGCGATACCCATAAACATGGCAAAAGGAAGAAACGTCGTGTTTTGATGTGTGAAATTCTCAAATAAGAAATAGGCGACCAACACTCCGAGTGAGAAAGCGGTGAATATACTGGTGTGGCTTATGATTAATGCGCTATTCGCCTTGTTCTTTATTGTTTTCAGGTTGAGTTCCATCCCTACGATGAACATGAAAAGGACAAGCCCTATATTGCTCAGAAAACGAATGTTATCCAGCGATGACTCAGGAAAAAGAAAATCGGCGACATTCGTAAAATAATAGCCGAGTAAGGATGGACCAAGCACAATACCGGCGAATATTTCGCCTATCACGGTCGGTTGTCCTATCTTTTGGCATATCCACCCAAAAAGCCTGACCGCAAGAAGGATAACAACTATTTGTAATAATAGGATGGCAAGCGGCGCGGCAATGTCGTCGCCCAAATGATGTAAAAAATCCGTCCATGCCGACGCCTTTGAAGCTAATCCGTAAACATTATGTCTCACCTCAAGGTTTATCCTTCCCATACGGATTATACCATATATCAGAAAGGAAAAGATAACAAGAACGGATATATAAAATGTAAGGTTTTTATATTTTTTCATTAACAAATCCTGTTATGCTTTATCATATTTTACCACTCTGTATCAATTATTGCAAATTTACATGATTATTTCCGAATTTCATCCCATTGTGCCGAAAAAACAGGATAATGCCGAATAGCACAACATATAGGAACGGATATTAAACGTTTTTATAGATATTCAACTACTGATTGACATAACTAACTGTTGAATGAAATAAATTTTGTATTTTTGGCGATTAATGCGATTAAATCTTTTTTGATAACAAAAATAACAATATATGAATATTTCTTACAATTGGCTAAAAGATTATCTTGATTTTGATTTGACACCGGAAGAAACGTCTGCCGCGCTTACGTCTCTTGGACTGGAAACAGGAGGAGTCGAAGAAGTGGAAACTATCAAAGGCGGGCTGGAAGGGCTTGTCATAGGTGAAGTACTCACCTGTGTCAATCATCCGGATTCCGATCATTTACACATTACCACGGTGAATGTAGGTGAAAGCGAACCGTTACAAATTGTGTGCGGAGCGCCGAATGTCGCCGCCGGACAAAAAGTCGTGGTAGCGCTTGTGGGTACAAAACTGTATTCCGGTGAAGAGTCATTTGCTATTAAAAAATCGAAAATCAGAGGTGTGGAATCTTTTGGGATGATATGCGCCGAAGATGAGATAGGAATTGGAACCGGTCACGCGGGGATTATTGTACTGCCTGCCGACGCGAAAGTAGGCACGCCTGCCAAGGAATATTATAATATAAAGAGTGAATATGTGCTTGAAGTGGATATTACTCCGAACCGTGTGGATGGCGCTTCTCACTTTGGCGTGGCTCGTGATCTGGCTGCGTACCTGAAACAAAATAAGCTGAAAGGGACGCTTCGGAGTCCGTCTGTTGAAAAATTCAAAATAGATGAACCTGCCGGCGGTATAAACGTAAAAGTGGAAAACACGGAAGCTTGCCCGCGGTATGCAGGCGTAACCATTAAAGGAGTGACGGTAAAAGAAAGTCCGGAATGGTTGAAAAACAAACTTACGTTGATAGGTTCGCGTCCTATTAATAATGTGGTGGATGTCACAAACTTTGTCTTACAAGAGTTGGGACACCCTCTTCACGCTTTTGACGTTGCCTATATCCCGGGTGGAGAGGTTATTGTGAAAACACTTGCCGAAGGTACCAAATTTGTGACTTTGGATGATGTGGAGCGTAGCTTGAGCGACAAAGACCTGATGATATGCAATGACAAAGAGGGCATGTGTATAGGGGGCGTATTTGGCGGATTAAAGTCAGGGGTTACGGAAACGACCACCGATGTTTTCCTCGAATGTGCTTACTTCAATCCTACATGGATACGCAAAACGGCTCGTCGCCACGGGTTAAACACCGACGCTTCATTCCATTTCGAACGAGGTTGCGACCCCAACGATACAATCTATGTGCTCAAACGCGCGGCTCTGTTGATACAGGAACTTGCGGGAGGGGAAATAACAGGCTCTATACAAGACGTGTATCCTATACAAACGCCCAAACCGATTGTAGAACTGTCTTATGAAAGGATAAACGCGCTCACCGGTAAAGTCATTGACAAGGATACCGTAAAATCGATACTTGATAGTTTGGAAATCACGATAGAGAAAGAATCGGAAAATTCCCTCACGCTTGCCGTTCCTACATACAGGGTGGATGTATTGCGCGATGTTGACGTCATCGAAGACATTTTGCGTGTATATGGCTATAACAATATTGAGATTGGCGATAGTCTGAAATCGAACTTGTCTTACGAAACGCCGACTGACAAGAGTTATGACTTGCAAAACCTTATATCCGAACAATTGACCGGCGGCGGATTCAGCGAGATTATGAATAATTCCCTTACCAAAGAGGCTTATTATACCGAATCCCGGCTATTCCCTGCTTCACGTTGTGTACGCCTGATAAATCCGCTAAGCGCCGATTTGAATGTGATGCGCCAAACATTATTATACGGCGGGCTGGAGAGCATAGCCTACAATCGCAACCATCAAAGCCCGAATATTAAATTCTACGAATTTGGTAATTGTTATTTCTATGACGCGGACAAAAAAACAGAAGGGGAGATCCTGAAAGAATACAGCGAAGAGTTTCATTTGGGCTTATGGCTTAGCGGAAACAGTATCAATAACAGTTGGTGCGCCGCCGATGAAAAAACATCGGTGTACCGGCTTAAAGCATATACGGAAAATATATTAAACCGCTTGGGTATTTCCGCGGGCAAATACGACTACGCGCAGTTCTCGGACGAAATATTCAGTACCGCCATCGATATTCAGGCTAAAGGTAAGAATAAATCATTGGGCGTTTTAGGCATTGTGGATAAGAAGCTTCTGAAAGCGATGGATATAAACACGGAAGTGTATTTCGCCGAATTAAACTGGGATGCTTTGATGAAAGAAATTAAAAAGCATAGTATCACCTATACTGAAATATCGAAGTTCCCTACCGTTAAACGCGATTTAGCGTTGCTACTTGACAAGAACATATTGTTTGACCAAGTAGAGAAAACGGCATACAAAGCCGAACGCAAGTTATTGAAAGGCATTTCGCTGTTTGATGTCTATGAAGGCAAAAACCTGCCGGAAGGTAAAAAATCGTATGCTGTGAACTTTGTGCTTCAGGATGATGAAAAAACATTGAACGACAAGCAGATTGACGCGATTATGCAAAAAATACAAAAGTCGTTGGAAAATGAATTGGGAGCGCAATTGAGATAGAAGTTAATG
>JAISKQ010000190.1 GCA_031260865.1 Prevotella sp. | reverse complement strand
GTATCCTACCCTATCTTATCATCCGTCCACGGTGATGACCACCGATTAAAATACATATTCAGGAAGTTTATCCGAATCAAAGCGTTCGTCATATTTCCTATGTTTATGGGAATAATACTCGTAGCCGAATCATTTACGCATATACTTGGAGAACAATGGTTACCGGCAACGCCTATTCTTCAGTTATTATGCTTTGGAGGTATCTTTTCCGGTCTGGAATCAGCAAACGGGGATATACAACGGATTAAAGGCAAGTCGGGTACAATTCTCGCGTTGACGATAATGCATTCTATCCTAATACTCAGCGCCATCTGCATTCCGTTTATTTTAAATCTCGGTTATTTATACTATATAGCAGGCGTTTCATCCACCTATGTTATAAGGTATGTCGTATCGAGCATTGTATCGAACAAACTGATTGGATATAAGATTATTGAACTGGCTAAAGACCTGTTGCCATACTTTGGTATTTCATTATTTTGTATCACCTGCGGATACTTGCTGCACTATATTATTGCCGGATCGATAATATTGATGATATGCCAGATAGCTCTTGTCGGCTCTCTGTATTTAGGTATCTTATATTTCTCCAAAGCAAAGATTTTGAGGGAAGCGATTGAGTATATAACAAATAAAAGGGTGAAGAAATGAAAGTAAGCATCTGCATACCAGCATATAAACATGTAAACTTTCTGAAACGCTGCCTGGATTCGGTATTTGAGCAGGATTTCACGGATTTTGAAGTCGTTATTACAGACGATTCGCCCGACGATTCACTATTGAAACTCGTTGAAACGTACCCGGACGCGCGCATCCGATACTTCAAAAACCCAAAAGCTTTAGGCTCACCCCTGAATTGGAATGAGGGAATAAAGCAAGCAAAAGGCGAATATATAAAGATACTGCATCACGATGACTGGTTTTCTTCACCCCAAAGCCTGAGCAAATTTGTCCGGCTGATGGACGAGAATCCGGATATGGACATTGCATTTTCAGCAAGCTGTGATATAGACAATCAGAATAAGCAAAGACCCCATATAGCCGGAAGTCGGTTCTTGTCGGACGTGAAGGAAGAAGCCGAATCAATATATATGGGAAATCAGTTTGGAGCGCCAAGTGTCTGTATCTTCAGGAATAAAGATTACTCCTTCGACCCAAATCTGATATGGCTGGTGGATATTGATTTTTATATGCAAGTCATTATGGCAAGGAACAACAGGTTTGCTTTCACACCCGAAATACTGGTTAATATCGGAGTCAGCGAATTTCAGATTACCCGGCAATGCCTGACCGCGACAAAAGTAAGGATTTCGGAAAAGATATATTTGTATGAAAAATATAGTCTAAACAAGAAATCCGCCAAATACAGGCGCTCTTTATTAAGGTATATGGGACGGGAAGGAATACATAATACCACCGGATTAAAGGAAATACTGCCGAATACTGATTTTGAATTTTCAGTATACGACACTTTTCGGGCATATATGTATTATCTAAAGAAAAGAATCAGGGGATTTTTACCCGAATAGTTTTTTTGTTTAAAGGTTTAAGTGATTAAAATATAGCAGTTTAAAAATCATATTTATTGTAACCGATTATTGTAATCATCTAAGGATTATTATTACTAAAATTTTTATAGCATATTGGTACATTTACTTTAATTGTCTTACCTTTGCAACTTGTTTTTTAAGTAAAAAAATGTCATGAATTGGTTGATAGAGACCATTACAGAATCGCCATCGGTTCTTTCCATTATCGTTATCTCAATTGTTTCCGCCGTTGGGTTACAATTCGGTAAATTGAAGATTCTCAACATCTCGTTGGGCATAACCTTTGTTTTCTTCGTTGGTATCGTAGTCGGTCATTTCGAGTATGACCTGAATAAGGACATGTTGAGTTTTGCCCAGAACTTTGGGCTGATCCTTTTTGTATATGCTTTGGGCTTACAGGTTGGTCCCGGATTTTTCTCATCGCTAAGAGCCGGAGGATTACGATTGAATATGTTAGCTTTGGCTGTTGTCTTTTTAGGTCTATTATTTACTGTTTTTTTTAGCTATGCCAGCAATATTTCTTTGCCCAATATGGTAGGAATACTTTGCGGGGCAACAACAAATACACCTGCTCTCGGAGCCGCGCAACAAACCTTAAGGCAAATATCCGGCGATTCGAGAGTTATAGCCGACATGGCTTTAGCGACAGCAGTTGCTTATCCCTTAGGCGTTGTGGGCGTTATACTTGCCATTATATTTCTTCGCAAGTTTTTTGTCCCTAACGAGGAGTTCTCAAAATTGTCGGAGAAAAAAGACAGTGAGATGCACGTCGGAGAGTTTCAGATCACGAATCCGGCAATAGAAGGCAAAATAATCCGCGATATAATGAAATTGACGTCAAAGCATTTTGTCATTTCGCGTATATGGCACGATGGAGTAGTGACCATACCGACATCAGAAAGTATATTAAGGCACAATGACCATTTGCTGATTATATCCCGAAAATATGATGTGGAACATGTAAAAGTATTGTTCGGAAAACAGGAAGATATAGATTGGAATAAGGAAGATATAGATTGGAACCACATTGACAACAGCCAATTAGTGTCGCGCAAGATTATTGTCACCAACAGCAAAGTAAACGGTGAAAAATTAGGCAGCTTGAAGCTAAGGAATAATTATGGCATCAACATTACCCGTATCAATCGCGCCGGCATCGATCTTTTAGCTTCGCCCGAACTCATGCTGCAAATAGGAGATAAACTGACCGTTGTCGGAGAAAAGGCTTCGATTGATAATGTCTCCAAAATATTAGGAGACGAAGTGAAACGCTTGGATACGCCTAATCTGATAGCCATATTTTTGGGCATTGCTCTCGGACTGATATTAGGTGCATTGCCTCTGCCATTCCCCGGAATGAGTTTCCCTATAAAATTAGGTATTGCCGGAGGACCTATTATAGTGGGAATATTGATGGGCGCATTCGGCCCTCGTTTCCACATTACTACCTATACTACCCAGAGCGCAAACTTGCTGATGCGCCAATTCGGACTGACCATTTATTTGGGCTGTTTGGGTATTAGCGCGGGTGAACATTTTTTTGAAACCGTGTTTCAGCTGGAAGGGTTGATATGGATCGCTTTTGGTTTTACCTTAACGGTCATCCCTGTCCTGATCGTCGCGCTGATAGCGATGAAAATATATAAAGTGGATTACGCGAAGAGCGCCGGTATGCTATGCGGCAGCATGGCTAATCCAATGGCGTTGAATTATGTGTGTTCTACCATAGACGGTGATGAACCGGCTGTAGCTTATGCTACTGTTTATCCGGTCTCTATGTTTGCCCGTATAATATTTACACAGTTATTGTTGATGCTGTTCTTTTGATATATAAGCTCTTTTAAAATTCAATGGCTCTACACGCCGGATTTTACAGGATGAGACACTTCTAATAACTGTTAATTATTAGGAACTCACTGGTAAATGTTGGCTGTTTTCAATTATCTTTGCATCGAAAAAATGAATCTAAAACAATTATACGATGAAACCAACTTTGTATGTACTTGCAGCCGGTATGGGAAGCCGTTATGGCGGGCTAAAACAGCTTGACGGATTAGGACCCAACGGTGAAACTATTATGGACTATTCTATTTATGACGCGCTCAGAGCCGGATTTGGTAAAATAGTCTTCGTTATCAGGAAATCTTTCGATAAAGAGTTTCGTGAAATAATAATATCCAAGTACGAAAACCATGTCCCTGTGGAAGTCGTTTATCAAGAATTAGACAACCTTCCTGACGGATTTTCTTTGCATCCCGACAGACAAAAGCCATGGGGTACAAACCACGCGGTAATGATGGCTAAAGACGTTATCCATGAACCATTTGCCGTAATCAACGCCGATGACTTCTACGGTCGCGAGGGTTATGCGATTTTGGCAGAACAATTGAAGTTGATGGAAGGGACGGAAAACCATTATTGCATGGTAGGATACCGCCTTCATAACACGTTGTCGGAAAGCGGCGCGGTGGCAAGAGGTGTATGCCAAACAGATAACGACCAATTTCTGACCAGCATTGTGGAACGTACACATATCGAACGTAAAGACGGCGTTATCCAATACAAAGACGCGGAAAATTATTGGTTCGAACTACCTGAAAATACACCTGTGTCTATGAATATGTGGGGTTTTACGCCTGATTATTTTGAACATTCGGAAAAATACTTCGTCAAGTTCCTCGAAGCAAATGAAGGCAATCATAAGGCGGAATATTTCATTCCAATGATGGTAGATCATTTGATAATAAACAAAACAGCCGATGTGAAAGTATTGGATACCCCTTCCAAATGGTTTGGAGTAACTTATGCCAATGATAGAGCCGGCGTGGTTCAGAAAATACAACACTTGGTTGATAACGGGGAATATCCGACTCCTCTATGGAAATGATATCCAATAAGTTATTTTATGAATTTTGAAAACTTTTTATCATTGATATTTGTTATTTTTGTGGGGTAACAAAGAGGACTGCGCAAAACAGTCGGATTTGTACACCCAAGATAACAAAACCAAGTAAAAGATCAACAAATCACATTTATAATTATAAAAACAACTACAATGGTAAGTTACAAAGACTTAGGATTAGTAAACACAAAAGAGATGTTTGCTAAAGCAGTAAAAGGCGGGTATGCGATACCTGCGTTCAATGTGAACAACATGGAACAATTGCAAGCTATCGTTCAGGCTGCTGCTGAAACAAAATCTCCGGTAATAGTTCAGGCATCTAAGGGAGCGCGTCAATATGCCAGCCCTATTTTACTTCGCTATATGCTACAAGGCGCTGTTGAATATGCTAAAAACTTAGGATGGGAAAAACCTCAGATCGTACTTCACTTAGACCATGGCGATACATTCGAAACTTGTAAAGATTGTATTGACACAGGGTTCT
>JAISKQ010000129.1 GCA_031260865.1 Prevotella sp. | reverse complement strand
AGTTGAAGCAGGGAATGCAGCGTAACGCCTCCCGCGTTGATAGCAGCTACTCCGGTTGGCGCGGCGATAATAATATTTTTATCCGATGTTTTTCGTATATGGTGTAAAAAAGTTGTTTTCCCTGTCCCTGCTTTTCCCGTAAGAAAAACCGATTGCGAAGTGTGGCGGACAATATCGGTCGCCAATTCAAAAATCTTGTTTTTAGGTGTATTCATTATTTGATGATTATTTCAAGTAGATTTACAAATATAACTCTTATTTTTGTATCATAAGAGTTTAAAACGATACGACTATGACAAAATATATAATTCCTATTTTTCTACCTTTATTCTTTTTGGCATCATGCGTCACCACTAATTATATCACAATAGACGTACGCGAGCCGGCTTCAGTGTCGTTCGAGCCTGACATGAAGAACATTGTGATAGTAAACAACAGCGCATCGCAGGAAGACGAAGAAATAAAAACGAATGGAGAAAAGAAAGATGATCTTCTCCTCCTTTCCACCGACAGCGCAAGAACGATATTCACAAACTCTTTGCGGCAGTTTATGGATGAAGAAAAATATTTCCATAAAATCGACGTGTATCCGTATGCCACCAATAAAGGTAAAGGAAATGAGGTCAGACCATTGTCAGCCCGAAATGTACAAACTATCTGTTATGAAAAGAACGCCGACGCTCTTATTTCCCTTGATCTGTTTCTTGTGACGGCGGAACTGGAATCAGTGAATTCCGACTATTTCAGTGTTTATAATGTTCTAAAAGCTAAGCTGGGAAGCATGTTGAGGGTTTATGATATAGACGGTAGCCTGTTAGCTCCTCCAATTGTCCATTTAGACAGTATTTTTATGGACGGTTTTACGGACTGGGCGCATCGTGTCAACAGAATTCCTGAAATAAACAGTATGGTAAACGACATATCGATAAAAGCGGCGGACGACATTACAAGTGCTTTTATTCCATCGTGGAAGACGCAAACTAGAT
Source organism: Prevotella sp. (assembly GCA_031260865.1). Lineage (GTDB taxonomy): Bacteria > Bacteroidota > Bacteroidia > Bacteroidales > Dysgonomonadaceae > Dysgonomonas. The sequence continues at coordinate 8,644 of JAISKQ010000129.1, read as the reverse complement.
GGTTTTATTCCGATAACTCCAAAGAAATGCAGAACGCCCTCTTGCTTGTTCAGCAAGATAAATGGCAGGGAGCCGCCGATATTTGGGGCGAGCTATATGATAAAGAAACAAATGTCAAAAAGAGAACGCGCTTAGCCTCCAATCTCGCTTTGGCTAACGAAAACTTGGATGATATAGAAAATGCCTTGGATTGGATAAATACAGCTTTTGACCTTTTGCCGCCCGCCGGTAAATCATCCCTCGCCGTAGAGGTTGCTCTCTATAAAGAATTGCTGTTTAAGAGATTAAATAACACTCCCAAGCTGTATCAACAACTTGGGATTGAACTTCCGATAGGGGAAGATGATATAATAGAAGATGATAGCACAATAGAATAAGTTACATTCTTTCCGGCACTTCGATTCCGAGTAGAGCCATTCCGCTTTTTACGACACGGGCGACATCTTCGGAAAGTATCAGCCTGAAATTTTTCAGATCCGCGTTTTCTTCTTTAAGGATCGTATAATCATGATAAAACTGGTTATACTCTTTTACCAAATCATATATATAGTTTGCTATCAGGGCAGGATTATATTCATCCCCCGCCTGTTTTACAACAGCCGCGTAATCCGCTACCTGTTGGACAAGGCTTTCTTCTTTTACACTAAGGGGAATATTTGCCTGCAACGTGGCCGGCATCACTAAGCCTTGTTCTGTCGCCTTACGCAATACGGATTGTATCCGCGCGTAAGTATATTGTATGAAAGGCCCTGTATTTCCGTTAAAGTCAATGGATTCTTTCGGATTAAAAGTCATATTCTTTTTAGGATCTACTTTCAATATAAAATACTTTAAAGCGCCCATGCCGACAATCCGGGAGATGTTATTCGCTTCATCTTCGCTTATGCCATCCAATTTGCCCAGTTCCGCGGAGGTTTCTCTGGCAGTGCCAATCATTTCATCGATCAGGTCGTCCGCGTCCACCACCGTTCCTTCGCGCGATTTCATTTTACCTTCCGGCAATTCCACCATGCCATACGAAAAATGGACAAGTCCCTTACCAAATTCAAAGCCTAACTTATCCAATAAAATAGACAAAACCTGAAAATGATAATTTTGCTCGTTCCCCACCACATATACCATCTTATTGATGGGATAGTCATCGAAACGAAGCTTTGCCGTACCGATGTCCTGCGTCATATATACCGATGTGCCATCACTACGTAGAAGCAGTTTTCGGTCAAGTCCTTCGGCGGTAAGGTCAGCCCATACCGATCCGTCTTCTTCTTTAAAGAAGATATTTTTCTGTAAGCCATCCAGCACGGTCTCTTTCCCGTCAAGGTAGGTTTGCGATTCGTAGTATATTTTATCAAAGTTTACACCGAGCCGCTTGTATGTTTCATCAAACCCGGCATACACCCAACTATTCATCTTTTTCCAAAGAGACACTGTATCCTCATCTCCCGCTTCCCACAGGCGAAGCATGTTGCGGGCTTCCGCCATCAAAGAAGATTGAGCTTCGGCTTCTTCTTTAGACAAACCTTTCGCTTGCAGTTCGGCTAATTCAGCTTTATACTGTTTATCAAACAGCACATAATAATCGCCTACCAGATGGTCGCCTTTTTTGCCGCTCGATTCGGGAGTTTCTCCATCGCCCCATTTTTGCCATGCAAGCATCGATTTGCAAATGTGGATTCCACGGTCGTTCACAATATTTGTTTTCACCACTTTATTGCCATTCGCTTTCAGCACTTCAGAGAGGGCAAAGCCCAACAGGTTGTTTCGGATATGACCAAGATGAAGGGGCTTATTGGTATTCGGCGATGAATATTCAATCATCACCAAGGGAGAATCGGCGTCGGCGTTCCTTATTCCGTAATCTTCCGTGGCGTGTATGCCATTGAGCAAATCCAACCAACATGCAGTAGCGACGGATAAGTTGAGGAAACCTTTGATAACGTTAAAACGATCTATCTCGACCGTATTGTTTACCAGCCACTCCCCTATTTCCAGAGCCGTTTGTTCCGGATTTTTCTTCGATATTTTAAGGAAAGGGAATACCACCAATGTGTAATGTCCCTCAAATTCTTTTTTTGTTTTTTGCAAAGAAAGTTGATCTACTTTTACTTTCTGTCCGTAAAGGGCTTCAATAGACTTGATTACGGCTTCTTGCAATTTTATTTCCAGTTCCATATTATATAACGATGATTACATTCGGTAATTAGCCTGCAAAATTAAAAAAAAAGTGGCTATAAGCCTGACAGTTGACAAGAATAATGAGAAATAAGGATATAAAAAAAACAGGGAAAATTTGTCCCCTGTCTTATTTTCTTTATCTATTAACGAATTACAGCGCAGCTAAATCAGCTCCAGCTTTAAATTTAACCGTTTTTTTAGCCGGAATGTTGATAACAGCTTTAGTTCTTGGATTGATTCCTTTTCTTGCGGCTTTCTGTGTTACAGAGAATGTACCGAAACCAACTAAAGCAATTTTTCCTCCACTTTTAACTTCTCCCGTTACTGACTCGATAAATGCTTCAAGAGCTTTTCTTGAATCAACTTTACTCAAACCTGATTTTTCAGCAATTGAATTAATAAGTTCTGTCTTGTTCATAATTAGATGAAATGATTAAATTAAACATTATATAATTGACTTAATTTGTATCTATTCATAGTTCTAACATTCAAATATAAGTGTTTTATTTAATAATACTAAAAAAAAACGAGAAAAACTCGTACGAAAACAGAAAATAACTAAATGTAGAATCTTTTTCGACCCGAAAAACAAAAAATATCCGTAATTTTGGGCGTTTAAAGCAAATATTGAAGACAAAAATGGATCAAAATAATAGAGGTTTTTTTAATTCGATTCCGGTCGTCACCCGAAACCTCCTCATCATTAATTTTTTATTGTGGATCGCGACCGCATTATTATCCGAGCGGTTCGACTTGGATAGATACTTGGCATTACACTATTTCGCTTCCGATTATTTCATGCCCCACCAGATTATAACATCCATGTTTATGCACGGCAGTTTCGGTCATGTATTTTTCAATATGTTCGCGGTGTATATGTTTGGGCGAGTACTTGAAATGGTTTGGGGACCTAAGAAATTCCTCGTGTATTACCTTTTGACAGGTATCGGAGCCGCCGCCCTTCAACTGCTAACCACCTATATCCGAATACACTCAATAGAGGCGAATATGCCTCCGGAGGCTATATCTTTGGTTTATGAGAATGGGTTGAGCACTCTTATAAATGGCAAGAACTATGTGGATTCGAGTATGGGAACTTTGAATGTGTTGCTCAATACGCCAATGATAGGCGCTTCCGGCGCTGTTTTTGGTATCTTGGTCGCGTTCGGGATGTTGTTCCCTAATGTTGAGCTGATGCTGCTGTTCTTCCCTGTACCCATCAAGGCTAAATGGTTTGTCGTAGGATATGGTGTGCTGGAATTGGTTCTTGGAGTACTGGATAACGCCAATGATAATGTCGCGCACTTTGCCCATCTGGGCGGATTGATTACAGGATTTCTTATAATTCTTTACTGGCGAAAAAAAGGAAAAGCAAATACAAATGGGCACATTCTTCGATAATATAAAATACAGGTTTAAGCAAAAAGATATACTGATACAGCTCATTATAATCAATGTGGCTGTATTTCTTATCCTTACGGCTATAGGGCTTGTATGCACCTTGTTTAAATTAGACGGCATAGATCCGGTAAAATATATAGGCGTGCCTGCCGATATAAATTTATTTCTGAAATATCCATGGACATTGTTTACTTACATGTTTGTCCATCAGACTATTTGGCATATATTATTCAATATGCTTATGCTGTTTTGGTTCGGACAGATATTCTTATCCTATTTCAGTCCTAAGAATCTGGGAAGTTTATATATACTGGGGGGATTGGCCGGAGCTGTTATCTACATTATAGCTTTCAATCTAATTCCTTATTATATAGATATAAACACATCTCATACGGCGCTGGGGCATCCGCTATCTATGATTGGCGCTTCGGCGTCGGTTATGGCTATTATTTTCGCGGTCGCGTTTTATAAGCCGAACACGGAAGTGAGTTTATTTATGGTCTTCCGCTTAAAGATAGTTTATATCGCTATATTTTTATTTATTATCGATTTCATATCCTTGGATAAGTCCAATTCGGGCGGACATGTCGCTCATATCGGAGGAGCCATCATAGGCTATATCTTTGCTAAACAATACCTGAAAGGTAAAGATATTACACGGTGGATCAACAAAATTATCGACTTAATTGTTAATTTAACTAAGCCCGGCTCTCCCAAGAAGATGAAGGTAAAATATAAGAAAAGAGATGATGATTATCAATATAATCAACATTGTAAAAATGAAACAGAAGAAATAGACCACATTCTTGATAAAATAAAAGCGTCAGGATATAGCAGCCTAAGTTCGGAAGAAAAAAAACGATTATTCGATGCAAGTAAAAAATAAAATATCAAAACTAAAAGTAGGGAAGCTCTTTAAGTATATTGTATTAGCAACAAACATTATAGCCATTGTCATATTATTATTATCCATCTTGGCTTGGTATATCGTTCCTTCCAAAATATCAATTATCGCGTATTTGGGTTTGGCTTTCCCTATAATCTTATTTGTCAATATATTGTACTTGATTCTTTGGATTATAACTTTCCGATGGAGATATGTTATAGTTCAACTTGTTATAATTCTTATATGTTGGCTTCCTGTAACGACCTGCTTTCCCGTCCATCTCAAGACAAAGGAAAAAGACATACCTGAAAACAGGTTCAAAGTTCTCACCTACAACGTCAGGGCTTTCAATTGGGAAAAGGGGGAAAAAGCGAGAGAGAACCCCATCATAAAATATTTGGTGGAAAGTAACGCCGATATTATTTGCCTCCAAGAATTTGCGGTATCTACCACTAAAAATAAAAGTTGGATTATTTCGGAGGAAGAGTTAAGCTCAATACTAAAAGATTATCCATATCACGAGATTATAAAACTGGGTACTTCCCGGGGAAGTCTGGCGTATGGACTTGCCTGCTATTCTAAGTTTCCGATAGAAAAAGCGAGCAGGCTTCCGTTGGAAAGTTCATATAATGGTTCGGCGATGTATGAACTGACCATAAATAAAAAGAAAGTGATTTTAGTCAACAACCACTTGGAGTCGAACCGCATCACCGCCGAAGACAAACGTTTATATAAAGACTTCTTTAAGACGAGAGATAAGGAAATCTTTGAAGAAGTAGCTATGAATATTCAATCCCGTTTGGGCGCCGCTTACAAAATAAGAGAGGTGCAAGCAGAGACTATCAGGTCTCTTATTGATAAACAGAATTCCAACGCGACCATTGTTTGCGGCGATTTTAACGACTCTCCTATTTCGTTTGCCTATTATACTGTAAAAGGGGACTTGGTGGATTCGTACGCCAATACAGGCTTCGGACCGGGGATAACTTATAATGAGCATAAGTTCTGGTTCCGTATCGACTACATAATGCACTCTGTGTCTATGCAGTCGTATAACTGTACCGTGGATAAGATTAAATATTCGGATCATTATCCGGTATGGACTTATCTGGCGTTCAGATAAAACAGAAACAAGCTATTAGCTAAACAGCTAATAACTTGTTCATTATTTGGTTGTTGATTGAATGTTTTAATTTGTCTTTACCGGATATTTATTTCCTTTGTAGCTTTTCAACATAGCGCGGGTTGACCCTATATTGAGCTTGGAGTCGAGGCGTACAGGCATCCGGTTGGCATCATTGGTAATATATACCTTCATTGCTTCTTTCTTGTCACTGAAAGCGTTATCCATAATACTTAGCACGAGTTTGATACAACTGTATTTTTTATCATCGTTGGCTTCAACGGTTTCAATACCACCATATTCGATTATCATATTCACTTTTTTCTTACCCGAAATGAAGTCTATCTTTGAAGTATCTCCTTTCTTCATTGACGAATAATTAAGCGTACGCGCGTAGAAAACGACACTCATCATATCATAAATACAAGTATTGGACGTAAGCGTCTCATTAAACTTGAACAATCCGTTTTTATGGCGTTTTGTATTAATGCTGACACCCGATCCGGTATAGGTATAACGGACTTCTTCCTTTGTATAATCTTTCCCTTCAAAGGCATTTTTGAAATAGGCAAGAGGCACAACGTCTTTTGTCGTATAGCAGGATAATGTGTCATTCAGCGAAAAAATCTTACGCACCGCGCCGGTTGATTGGGCGCGTAATGTCATCTTGTAGGCATCTGTACCGTTATAACTTTCCGAAACGGTTCTCAACGAAGATGTCCCTGCTTTTGTGTAAATAATACCGTATTTAAAATATAAGTCGTATGTCAAATCTTCTCCCGCCTGAAAAAAAGTATTGTTTATTTTACATTGAGCATTTGCTGTCAGGCTAAATAAAGTCAAAAGTATAAGTATAACTCCTGTTATTTTTTTCATCATATCTCCAATTTTTTATTCAATTCGATTTATATAGGTTGGTTATTATAATTATTGCTATTGTCAAATTGATTATTATTTCTGCCATTATTATTTCTGCCATTGTTGTATTGGTTTCCCTGTTGGCTATTATTATTTCTATCTCTGTTGTTCTTCTGATTTTTAGCGTCTTGTTCTTCCAATTTCTTTCTTCTCGCCTCTTTGTCTTCAGGCTTCTGTTTTGTTATATCCAATGGTTTTTGACTATCCATATTCGTTATATCTATTCTCCAAGGCGGACTATCTTCCACTACTTCAAAGTTTGCTTTTAGTTCGATAGCTTTACCCATATAATAGACTGCCTCCGGTTGCAACTTCTTATCGTAATCCCCGGTATCCCACACGCCATTGTTATTTTTATCCAGCACTACTCGGAAATAATATATTCCCGGATCGAGGTCTTTAAAGACAGCCGCGTTATTTATGACTCGAGATTTACGAATTGGTTTATCCGACTTATCTAAAATTTCCATAAAAGAAGGAATACTGTCTATTCCGTCCACCCATATCGCCAGTTGCGCGTACTGGTCTTCATTTTTTACTTTAAATTTCTGTTCCAGCTTGTTATTCCATAATCCGTAAATACTGTATATAGCCGCCGAGTCCAACCTGATTTGGTATTCAGCGCCGTATGCCCATTTGTTTTTGATGGTATATCTACGTGGATTCAGGGAGTCTTGCTGCAATTGGTACGGAATATCATCAAAGAGGCTATCCCTCTTTTGCTGCAACACAATCTTGTCTTTCAACGAATCTATAATCGGTTCTCCAAATTCCAAATATATATTTTTGTGGGTATCCCATGTGGAACTCAGGTTATTATTTATAGTAAGAAATGTTATATGAGGTTCGTCCTCTTCTTTACGTTTTTTCTTCTCCTCTTTTTCCTTGTCTTTATCTTTTTTCCTTGTCCTGTCAACGAAGTTAAGCGTATCGGTCACAGGAACGGATTGATTTAAAGAATCTGTTTTCAAATACGTGACGCGAAAAGACATGGTGTCTATCGCCATAATAGACGGGTCTTTCACCCAATAAATCAATGTGTCGTTTTTCGGCGTTTTCTCCAAAACAGACCAATCCTTGTCCTTGTCAAAGCTTAAAGGTTCTACAAGCGGCATCTTGGTTGGCGCGCCAAAAAATATAGATAATTGATGTTCCGAACGTTCGCTCTTTTGTAAAAACTGGCGTTGAAATCCGGACTTGAAAGACCTTAATACTATATTATCCGGTAAAAACCGAGTGTATTCCACCGTTTTTATCGAATCTATTTCTTTCTGAACGGGCTTGTTTTGATTAGCATTTGTGTTTGTTTTTGCATTGTCTGCCTTCGCGTCATGCTCGTGTTCCACAAATATTGTATCGTTCCTGACAGCCCTTTCGCTGGTCGGTTCTATTATCGTTTCCATAAAAGCAATCGCTTCGGCAGGATTGTCATACATATAATCCCTATTCGCGTCAGCCAGCGCATAGAGCTTATATTTACCGGGAGCTACCCCTTTGATGGTGAACATACCCGCGTCATTGGTACGGGAGATTCTCTCAAATTTAACTTTCGTAAACGCGGAATCTTCCAAATTTGAATGTAATCCGACATAAATACCTTTTACAGGCTCCAGATTCTCAGCAGTAAGTACTTTCCCTGATATGGCTAATGAATCCACCACATCCCCCGTGGAAAAAGAGTATGAAAAGTTTTCCAATGGATTTCCTTCATTATTGTCAACTACCGAGTTCGTAAAGTCAATCGTGTAAGTTGTATTTGGCATGAGAGTATCCCTCAATTCCACCGTGACTTTCCTGTTTTCGGCGCGTATAATAGGAAAAGCTTTTTGCGGCGGATTGATGATTACATTTTCGGAAGGATTCTTAATGGTCACATTCTCATCAAATTCTATTGTGACTTTCCTTTTTTCGACACGTGTGGCGTTAAAACCCGGAGAAGACCTCATAACCTTTGGAGGATCCAAATCTACCGACCCGCCCGAAGGTGAAGCCATGTTGGCGCAAGCAGCAACGATTAGCGCGAGAAAACCTAAAATGAAGAATAAGGTGATATATTTTTTTACAAGTCGCATCATCTTTATTTTATTTAACGCAAAAATACGATGTTTTATAGATAAAAGAGCAAGTCAGGCTATAAAATA
>JAISKQ010000074.1 GCA_031260865.1 Prevotella sp. | reverse complement strand
AATTCCGTTCAGGATTTGGATATATCCGCCTCCTATTCCAAGGTAATGGTCGATAAAGCTGATAATGTAGGCTTTACCGGTAAGTATGGGAATTACACTTTCAACAAGGTACAAACACTTTCGGTCAAGGGTTCTACATCCGGCGATTTTAAGATAGGATCGATAAATGATATGACCGGTAGTTTGCAGTATGCCGATATAACGATTGATAATCTTAATTCAAGCATTATCACCACATGTGATTATTCTGATATACAAATCAATTCTATATCATCGAAGGCAAATGTCGATGTAAAAGGAAGATACTCGGATATTTCATTGGGCATACCCAATAATGTCGGCGCGTCGTTTGATGTTTCCTTGAAATCGGGAAACCTGAATATAGGAAAAATGTATAAAGTGAATTATACAGAACAAAGTGAAATAAAGAATCAAAAAGTAAAGAAAGGGCAAATAGGCTCCAAAAAGCCGACTGCCACCATAACAATTTCCAATACTTACGCCAATGTGAAATTTCAATAACTAAAAATATAGAACGATGAAACTTAAAAGTATTTTTATGTACGGTTTGATACTCCTTTTATCCTCGTGCGGATCGACTAAAACGGCAAACAGGGAGAAAATAACGGTCAGCCCTTATCAGACTATCGTTTGCAGCTCGGGGGGGATAGAGATTTATTTTTCGCAGGGAAAAGCCTATACCGCCGATTTGGATAAAGGAGATAATATAAATATCAGTGTAAAGGACGGTAATCTTCTCTTAAGCCGGAAAGGCAAGCAGAATGGCAATGTAAAGGTTTATCTATCCGCCGATAAGATTAACGGCATTGTCCTTTCGGGTGGTTCAAGGTTCTTCTCCGATGAATTAAAAAATGGGAAAAACCTTTCCATCGCGGCATCCGGAACATCCGGTATAGATATAAAGAAGGCAGATATGGAAAACTGTAATGTCGCTCTTTCAGGAAAAGCGAATTGTATGATAAGACAGTCAAAGAGCGATAAAATTACTATCGCTACTTCGGGTACAAGCTCCGCGGATATTAATATTGAAAAGTCAAAGAACGCGAATGTCGCCGCCAGTGGAAAATCGGCTGTGACTGTAAGTGGAAAAGTAGGAAATATCTCCGTTGATGCTTCCGAAAACGCGGATATTAATATTGTAAACCTGAAATACGATAATATCAACACAAACAAAGGGGAAAAAAGTAATATCCGAAAATAGGAAGGACGTATAGTCACGAACAAGACCAAACAGGTTCCGAGATGAATAAGCAAAAAGCTACAGGTCGCAAAACCTGTAGCTTTTTTTACACAATTATAAAGATAATATCCTTATCGCTTTATTGTTGCGCACCTATTCCCAGTCTGAAATTTCGAATAACATAATGGGTCACTTTCTGATTCGCGTTTCCGTTCGCGCTATATCCATAAGATGTACTTGTCACTACAACTTTAACATAACGATAAAGATTTGATGTATTCAATCCATCCAACCACATCATTGTATTGTATGTACTTGTGCTTATCGTCCTGTCAGGACCAAGAGCGGTAAAGGTAGTCCCGTCGTTACTGCCATACAATGTCAGCCTGTTAATTTTAACGCCGGTATTAATACCGCCTGACCATGTGCCGGAAACAATCATATAATTGAATGCCTTGGCTTCGCCTAAGTCCACAACAAAATACACATCGCTGCCCGCTGCCGGACCGCCCGGCGCGCCGGCTTTGATTAGACCCGCCGCGTCATCGTCGCGTATCACATTTTCTATCGGACCACCCCATACATCACCGTTACTTTCTGTGACACTTCCCGAAGGAGTAGATTCTTTAATAGTCCAACGGCTGCGGTCGAGTATGCTATAGACCTCGACTTGTGCCTGAGCGGATAAATTAGAACCATCAGTCGAATTGATTGTAACATTAGCCGTTCCGCCGGTTTTAGGCGTTATTTCAAGATTATTGCTTGCGTTAGCCGCTACCGCGATCACAGCGGGAGCAGACGAAATGTAATCAAGGATATTCAGCGTGGCAGTAGTTGGCAGAACCGTAATTCTGGCGGCATTCGCGGTTCCTTTCGTTACGGTGTAAACCAGATTTTCGTTATCATCGTTGAAGAGCGTATTTAGCCTTATTTTCTGAACATTGGCTCCAACAGCGATGGACGTTACCGGAGTAATATTAACGGTCAATTTACATACGGCAAATACACCGCTCTTGTCGGTCGCTTCCGCCTTTATTTCGGTTTGCCCTTTCCAAACGGCTGTGACAACTCCATTCTCGGTCACTGTGGCTACTTCGGGATTAGATGAAGTATATTTTAGCAACTTGGTGTTCGCGTCGCTTGGCAAAATAGTGATCTGCTGCAATAGATTGAAGCTGGGACCGGCCGCGTTTGTCCGCGTCACGGTATAATCTTTATACGTATTGCTTATCTCTATCGAAGTGATTCGAGTACCAACAACCAACACATTGCATTTAGCTGTCACACTCGCGTTGTTTTTAGCCACAACGCTCAAAAGAGCGCTACCCTGACCTGTCGCCGTGATTACGCCTTTGTTGTCAACCGTAAACACCTTCGTGTCTCCCGAGCGAAACTCATAATAGCCTATATCTTCCGCGTCTGTCGGTTTGGCTGTCACTTTCACCGTTGTCATATCCCCGGCGTCGGCAAGGACGATTTCGCCTCCGTTTACATCCAACGTAATCTCTTTCACCAGATTACTTGCCGCCTCCTGAAGTATATTATTTTTATCATCGGAACAGGCGATAGCAGCTATCGCGGCGAATCCGACAATCAATAATTTATTGAAATTTTTCATATAATTCTACATTTTAAATAGTTATACATAGTTTGCGTCTTTCTTACCAATCTTTTAGAAAGATTTCTCCGGCTACAACGTCCTCTCCATAAAGAATCCTGGAGAAAATGGTTAATCGATCCGAATAGTCCATAATTCCTTTATTCGCGTCATTCGCGTGTGTTTCGGAATATCCTCTCAAGTCGTACATCAAATTGACTCCATATCCGTTATTCTTCAGGTTATTAATATTTGTCGTACTGATAGCCGGATATACCGTGCTGCCATTCGTTCCATGGAACGCATACGGATATGGACCCCATTGAGCCTTGGTCAGCCCGCCGATAGCGGTATAAGAGGTTGAATACGAATTATAGTACGGATAATACGAATAATCTATTATTTCCCCGATCGAAAGTCCTTCAACAGGGTTTGTCAACCCTGCCGAGGTGACTCCGATATAATAGACTGTTATCAATTTAGGTTTTGGCAACAATTTTCGTACTTCGAAAAGTAACCGACCATACGATGTGGTGTTTGCTGCCGGCAATCCGTTATTGCCATAATCCGCCCATTCCTCGTCAAAGTCCGCCCCGTCGAGACCGTAAGCGTCTATCGCCGCCTTTATTTCCATCGCGAATTCCTTAGCGGCGGCATTGGTCATATTCAGCAAGCCGACGCCACCATGATTGGGAAGGATACTCAAACATACTTTTATTCCTTTGTCTTGCAATGGTTTGATGTATTTATCCCGATTAGCCAACAGGTGTTGCACATTATCGTTGAAGTACAGATAAGGCTTTCCTGTTTCAGCGTTATAGTTGAGATTCGCCGCGAAGATATTACAAATATCGAAGAATGGTTTTCCACTGTCTTTTAATGTATAAGTACCTACATTGAGCGGACTATTTGAATTTACCTCAACATAACAAATACTGACGCCATCCCATCCGCTTTTTGCTGAACTCGGTATCGGTTTGGCTACATTTATCACATAGTAAATGACCTGTCCTTCGGCTGAAATATTGACATTAGAGCCGGCGTTAGCCCTTATCGGCAACAGATATGTATTGCCTTCCAATGTGTTGTCTTTGGTAAAATGAACTGCCACAGGTTCCGATTCGGCTCTCCATTTGGCAATATTCACCGTTCCGTTATTGTCGATAGACACCAAATTAGCAGGGAAAAGTTCATAGTGTGTGAAATTGGTTTTGTTGTACACACTAACTAAACTGGGATCGATACTCAGGTTGACTGTTATATCGTTTTCTCCGGCTTTGGTCAACTTTACGAATACATTTCTGGCGTCATTATTCCGCACATCCACATTCAGCACATCGTTTACACTTCCCTGATGCTTCAAAAGCGCGTAACTTTCATTTGCCGATTGATAAGGAAACTCATCAACCTCTCCTATCACTATCTTATCGTCCCCGCAGGATACGAACAGGGTAGCTGCAATCAGAAACAAGGTATATAATCCCCATTTCATTCGTTTTATATGATTTGTATGCATAATTTTATTCCTTTTTATTAGCACTTATTCTTCACCTAATTCTACCGCAACCCATGAGAACGGATTACTGAAACCACCGCCGCTGCCTTCGAGCGGAGCCAGTGAGAGGTCGTTACCATTTCCGGTATAATCGTGTATAACCGTTCCTTCTCCTTCGTCAAACTTCCAGTAAGCGAGCAATCCGCCGGAGGTCGGGTTCACTTCGTATTTAGAAGTATTCAGTTCTTCTTGTGTCCTCACCACATTCCAAATACGTGTTTCACAAATTTCCCCATGAAAATATCTGTTGTCACTCCACGATTTTCCTATGAAAAATCGATTCGTCGGGTTAGTGCCCGAAATGCGTGTCAGATCCATGGTAGCAGCAGTACCTTGAATGGTTTTAGCCTGCACTTTACCGTTCACATAAAGAATCATTTCGTGGGTACCAAGATCATAAGTAAGGGCTATATGCAACCATTCTCCTTTAGGCAACCTTTTAGCAGCGTCTTTCGCCGGCCAATTTCCTCCGAACGAAGCCGCGGCGACTTGTATTTGGTCTTCATAATTCGAGTCTCCAAAACGAATCAGAAAATAGCTTTCTATTCCCATCAACGTGGAGATGCCGGCTTCACTACCACCCCAAAGCTGAGCGCGCACAAGGGTTTCCAGCGTTACCTTAGTCAAATTATTCAATCCGCTCGCCACACCTGTCGTTGTCATGGTAGGTACATAAAGCGCCGATTTGTCGATATTGGCGGCGATGGTAATAGGCGCGCCTTTTCTCAATAGGTAATAAAAGGTTTTAGCCCCATTCAAGATTCCAATATTCGCGTTATCTATGCTTATCGGTAAGATAAATGTCTTACTTCGCGGCAAATTAGACAAGTTTTTAAATTGTATCTGAATTTCCGTTGAACGGACTTCACCCGCCGGAATAAAGGTTTCTGTACCGGATAGTTCATAAAATTCGTCCGGCAACGCTTCGCATTCGGCGAGGTTTGTCACATTGTAGGTTTCCACCAAAGACTTATCCACTTTGAAGGTTACCCGGATTTCTTTATCCGTCGGCAAAGCCAAAGCGGCTTGAATCGTTTTTTCCACCTGAACGTCTTTATTCCTCACTCCGATAAACTCGGACTGGACGTTTTTCGCTTTTTCGATATAAGCCACATTATCAAAGTTCGACTCTGTCTCGTCCACCCTGCTGCATCCTGATAAAAAGGTCAAGGCAGATGCTATAATAATCAAATATATAATACTGTATTGTTTCATGATCTAATTATTTTTTAGGAGAAGGATTCATTATCTCAATCGCTTCTCGGGTGTATTTATAATCTGACGCAGAGTTGTAATAATCATCATTGATCCTATACACGGCAAGTCCTTCTTTCGTGAAAGCGCCGGGCGTTTTAAGCCACTTCGCTGTACCTACAATCGAATTACTTCCATCCGCGAATACGCCTGTCTTTGTATCGGTGGGGTCTAATGAAGGTGGATACGCCGACACAATAATCCGGTCGGCGGGAACTCCCGTCTGCAAAGACGCGGCTGCTATAACGTCAATCTGGCTCATATCCAAAGCCGATTGTGTTTGCAACACGATGTAATTGAATTGTTCCAAGCGGCTTCTGTCGATGATATTTTCGGGCAATCCCGCGAATAACAATAGCTTCGCATTCACGTTATTCAACCTTTGAAACAACATATCCTGCACGCGTGTGAGCCGTTCTGTGTCCGCCACTGTTGGAAACTGTAAGGAAAATCCCATGTAACCAAGGCATAAGCCATCGTAGCCATACTTCGCGAACAACGCAAATCGAATATCCAGTTCTTGTTCCAATCGGTCGAAGAAATCAGGGACAACCACTGATTCGCCTTCATTGAGGGCGTCTTCAGCCGCGGTAATCTCCGTGTCGATACTTCGGGCGATCGCATCATAGTCGATCGTGTAAATAACTCTTGTTCCCTTATCATTTTTCAAGGATGCTATTTCGTCCAATTCCGCGTTGGTAAGATTATCAGGCTCCATCAAAGAAACAATATCAACCTTGTCGGGCAAAGAACTCAGGTGCATACCTCTACTTACGTAGGTCTTGTTACTATTGTCGAACCAACCGATTAAAAGCTGATGATAGCTTGCTTTATAATCTCTCAGATTTTTCAAATATTGCTGATACAACGCGTCATTCCCTGTTTCTACACTTGGTTTTTCTATTTCAAGGCTTTCGGGTAAAGTCCAATCGTCACACGAAGAAAATACCCCTGCGATTGATATAAAGAAAACAGATAAAACAATTATTCTCAAGTCAATTTTTATTTTCATGATATATTAATTTTTCTTGTCCCACCATAATTTTGTACCCTGATTGTCAGGACCATTTAATAAACCCAACGCCTCATATACATTTTCTCTATTCTCCGCGTATTCGGTATCGGAAAAAGCCAAACGTTTTATAAAACTTCCGATCGGAATTGTTCCGCCACTCTTGTTTTCCACAACAGGCGCTAACTTAGGATATCCGGTACGGCGAAATTCCGCCCACGCTTCATGACCCAACGGAAATATCGCGATCCATTTTTGAGTGATAATCCGTTCCAGATTCCGTTCGAAAGAATCTCCGCCATTCCATTTGATGGTAATCGTGGATCTGGAACTGAAATCATAATTCGTATTGCCTAACGGGAAAACATATCCCGCCGGTATATCCGAATCATTCGCTATATACGCGGCGACACCCGAAGCCCCAAGTTGCTCGAACGACAATTCGATGCCTCTATTATACAATGCTTCAGCCGATTGTCCTCCCATATTCCATCCGCGCAAAGCTCCTTCGGCTTTCAAGAAAGCAACCTCGGCGGCATTCATCAACAGCAACGGAGAGGTGACATCCACAATCATTTTTGAGAATGGCAGCAAAGGGGCTTTAGACGCAGCTAACAAACCACCCCGCATACCGATATAATCGATACCGGCAAATCCCGATTTGGTAAAATATTTCTCCCTGCGCGGATCTTTATAACCATTCATATAGGACACAATATCAGCTCCCACACGGGAGTCATTCCAGTTGTTTATCTGCAAATCCCAAGGATTCTTCGTAACCTTCAGAAAGGCGTTATCGGCATTGGACTCCATCACGCCAAGTGTATTCGACACGGCTTGTTCGGCAGTTTGTCTCGCCAAATTCGGATCCACATACGCCATTCTCATCGCTATGCGAAGTTTCAACGAGTTTGCGTATTTAGCCCATTTCTCCATCGAACCACTATACACATTATCGAATTTAGCGTAAGAGGCGGCGTCGATATATCTGTTTTCCACCAAAACCGCTATTACTTCGTCCAATTCCACCAGCATTTGCTTATATACTTCTTCCTGCGAATCGTATGGAGCGCTAAGTGAATTACCCTCGGTATTTTTCCCTACTTTCGAATAAGGAATAGGTCCGTAAGCATCCGTTACCCGGTGCATGGCAGCCACGCGATACAGTTTTGCCAACGCGAGCACAACAGGATCGTTTGTAATGGCGGACAATGGTAAATATTGAGGATATATTCCGGAAATCACATCATTGAAAAAAGCTCTGTTCCAGTTGACAGGAGGATTGTACGTAGCGAAACAGCCTTCTCCCCAAGGATTCACCGCCGCCACATATCCGCCAAATTCCCCGCCCGAAAGTCCTTCCACAAATTGATTCAGGTTTTCTTGAACCGGTATCACAAACCCTTGCATTGCCAACAGCGCGGCTCCAGTGTTATAGC
>JAISKQ010000002.1 GCA_031260865.1 Prevotella sp. | reverse complement strand
TCGGTGGGCGATAAGATCAATTTCGGGATGAACTATGACACAAAGGCTTTATTTGATTTTGACTCAAAAAAATTAAAATTAGGCTATGAAGGAAAAGAAGATGAAATTATAAAACGAATCGAAGCCGGTAATATAAGTATGAGTACTACAAACTCGCTTATCAACGGAGGAACAGCTCTATTCGGAATTAACACCGAATTACAATTCGGAAAACTTCGGGTAAACGCGGTTATCTCCCAACAGGAGTCGCAATCTCAAACATTAAATTCAAAAGGAGGCGTACAAACCAACGAGTTTAATTTCAAAGCCGACCAGTACGATGAAAACAAGCACTTCTTTTTAGGTTATTATTTCAGGGATAATTATGATAGGAACATGAGCAAGATACCTTATGTGCTATCGCCCATCAATATAACAAAAATTGAAGTGTGGGTCACCAATAAAAGGAGTGATTATACCCAATCCCGAAATATAGTCGCCTTAGCCGACATCGCCGAAAGCGACCATATAAAAAACAATTCTAAATGGGCAGCTTCGGGTTCTCTGAAAAACCCATACAATGAAGCGAATAACCTATATTCCACAATGAATAATAGTTATTCTACCGCAAGAGACATCACTCAGGTCACTTCATTGTTTAACCAGGTTCAACTTGAAAGCGGACTTGATTATGAAAAAATAGAAAGCGCGCGCCTGCTCAACCCGTCGGAATATACACTGAATACCCAGTTGGGATATATATCCTTAAATTCAGCCCTGCAAGCCGATGAAGTGTTGGCTGTCGCGTACCAATACACAATGGGCGGACAGGCACAACAACAAACATATCAGGTAGGCGAATTATCCACCGACATCGTGGACAAATACGACGCGTCCAAGCCTAAATCCGGCGCTTTATTCGTGAAACTGTTAAAGCCCATCTCCCTGTCGCCTAATTCTTACACATGGGATTTGATGATGAAAAATGTATATTACATTGGCGCGAACGGAATACAACGAGACCGATTCAGATTGAATATTTCATACCAATCGGATACAGTAGGCAAATATATAAATTACATTCCCGAAGGAAAAATAAAGAACCAGCTATTATTAAAAGTGATGAATCTCGACCGCTTGGATTCACAAAACAAAGAATTACCCAATGATGGAGGAGACGGGGTTTTCGACTTTGTGGAAGGCTTTACGATTCAGGCGGAAAACGGACGTATATTCTTTCCGGTAGTAGAACCTTTCGGAAAGCACCTCGCAAAAAAAATAGACGACCCTGTCCTTGCCCAAAAGTATGTTTATCAGGAATTATATGATAATACACTGACTGTGGCAAGACAAATAGCGGAAAAGAACAAATTTAAGATATACGGCTCTTACAGAGGTTCGACCACAGGCAACAACGCCGAAATCAACCTGAATGCGCAAAATATACCTCAAGGCTCGGTAAAACTGACGGCAAATGGGGTCGCTTTGGCAGAAGGGGTCGACTATATCGTCGATTATTCGGCAGGCATAGTCACTATCATTAATCAAAGCCTGCTGGATTCCGACGCCGCCATACAAACGACATTGGAGGATAGAGCGTTGGGGATGCAGCGAAAGACATTGCTGGGACTTAATCTAAGCTATGATATATCAAAGAATTTCAACATTGGGGGTACTATCATGCACTTGTATGAGAAACCGCTGACCAATAAGACCGTCATTGGTGAAGAATCGGTAAAAAACACCCTGTGGGGACTTAATACGTCCTACAATACGGAATCAATGTGGCTGACCAACCTGATTGATAAATTACCTTTTTTAGAAGCATCTCAGCCATCTCATATCAGTTTTATGGCGGAATTTGCCCAAATGATTCCGGGACATTACCAAAATAAAGAAACAGGAGGTTATTCATACCTCGATGATTTTGAATCATCTCAATCCCGGATAGACGTCAAAAGCCCTTACGCATGGTCTCTAGCAGCTATCCCGTACAATAAGACGGGAGGTTTATTCCCGGAAGCGTTGGAGGGTGACAACAACGGTAAAGGCAATATCAACCACGGCAAAAACAGGGCTATGCTGGCTTGGTTTATGATCGATCCTCTATTTACGCGAAAGGGTTCGTCGCTAACCCCCGAACATATACGGAATGATAAAGATCAGTTGTCGAACCACTATGTGCGTGAAATCGGCGTTGATGAAATATATCCCAATAAAGATATTAGATATAACGAATCGGCGACGATGCCGGTATTAAACCTATCCTATTATCCCGACCAGCGGGGACCTTACAATCTGGACACAAATGTGGATTCCGACGGGAAATTATTAAATCCTGCCAAACGTTGGGCAGGTATTACTCGCAAGATGGATGTGCGGGACTTTGAGGCTACAAACATTGAATACATTGAATTTTGGCTGATGGATCCTTTCGTTTACAATGCCACAAGCGCGACGCCGAACGAGGGAGGAGACCTATACTTCAATTTGGGAGAAATATCCGAAGACGTGTTAAGGGATGGTAAGAAATTCTATGAAAACGGTTTGCCGGTGGATGACGACCCTTCCGCGTTTGAATATACGGTATGGGGTAAAGTTCCCACACGTCAGTCCACCGTCTATGCTTTCGACGACAATCAGAATGCCCGCGAAAAACAAGATGTGGGGCTTAACGGACTCAGCACCGAAGAAGAAAAAAACTACGCTACTTACGTGGATTATCTGAATGATTACAGAACCAAGTTGTCCGGCGCCGCTATCGCGGAACAGGAAAACAACAGGTTCTCTCCGTTCAATGATCCTGCCGGAGACACTTATCATTTCTTCCGCGGTGCGGACTACGACAGGGAAGAAACCGGTATTCTGGATAGATATAAATACTACAACAACACGGAAGGTAATTCCAAATCAACCGACCAGAGCGGTGAGAGTTTTTCTACCGCCGCCCGCACAGTCCCCGATGTGGAAGATATTGACCAGGATAATACACTAAATGAAAATGAATCCTATTTTCAGTATAAGATAGAACTCAAACCCGACAAAATGAACATCGGGGAGGATAACTACATTGTGGATAAACGGGAGGTTTCTGTCGAACTACGGAATGGCAAGAGAGAAAATATCACATGGTATCAGTTTAAGATTCCGATTCGTAGCCCTCAAAAAGAGGAGATCGGATCTATACGGGACTTCAAGAGCATCCGTTTTATGCGCATGTTCCTCCATAATTTCAAACAACCCACATTCCTGCGTTTCGGCACATTACAATTGGTACGCGGCGACTGGCGCGTATATGAACAATCGCTGTCGAACAGCCAGCCTATCGGGAATGGGACAATAGATATATCCACGGTAAATATAGAAGAAAACGCCGAACGTAAACCGGTGAATTATGTATTGCCTCCGGGACTTAGCCGTACTTTAGATCCTGATCAAACACAGTTAACCAAAGAAAATGAGCAATCATTATCCATGCGCGCCATTGATTTGGATCCGGGCGAAGCGCGCGCCATCTATAAAAACACAACTTACGATTTGAGAAAATATAAACGCATCCAGCTTTTTACCCATGCGGAAAACCTGATAAATGAAACAAACCTGAAAAGAGGCGATATGACTGTCTTCATGCGCTTAGGTTCCGACTATAAGAACAATTATTATGAATATGAAATTCCATTGACAATCACTCCTGAAGGCGTTTATGGGACAAATAACAACAACGACCGTAATGCCGTATGGCCACAGGGTAATATGTTTGATTTCCCTCTTGAATTGCTGAAAAACATAAAACTAAACCGAAACAGAGAAAAAAGAAAAGCAGGATCAGCTATATCATACACAACATTATACTCGGAATATGACCCCGATAAACCAAACAATAAAGTAAGCGTTATCGGAAACCCATCGCTATCGGATGTATATGTTATCATGATTGGCGTCCGCAATAATTCCACCTTGAAAAAATCGGGAGAAGTATGGATTAATGAACTTCGGCTAACCGACTTTGACGAAGAAGGAGGATGGGCTGCGCAAGGAAATCTTAATATAGCCCTTTCCGATGTAGGAAATGTAAATATATCGGGTCGAAAAGAAACCGTCGGATTTGGAGCTTTGGATCAACGGTTAATGGAAAGACGATCGGATGACTATTATACATATAGTATAGCGGCTAATGTAGAACTGGGGCGGTTTCTCCCCGAGAAAGCAAAAGTTAGCTTACCGTTGTATTACTCTTATTCCAATCAGGCTACCACACCGAAATATGACCCGTTCGATCAGGATGTGACACTAAAAGAATCGCTCAGTCTGGTAGATACCAAGTCGGAAAAAGACTCGATAAAAAGCCTGGCTCAGGAAAAATCAACGATAAAGAGTATCAGCCTGAATAATGTAAGGGTAAATATCCAAAGCAAAACCCCTATGCCATACGATCCGGCAAACTTCAATTTCGGTTACGCGTATAGTCAGACCGAAATAAAAAATCCGAACACAGTGTATGACGTAACCAAAAATTACAACGCTACATTCAGCTATGTATATAGCCCGTTGATAAAAACATGGGAACCGTTTAAGAAATCAAAAAGTAAATCCGGCGCCGCTAAATTCGCCAAATCGTTAGGATTTAATTATCTGCCCGACAATATAGCTTTCAACTCTAAGATTACACGCTATTATACCGAAACATTATTGCGCGATATAGAAAGTTATTCCCTCGGGGGAACGAACAACAACGAATTTCTATCGTGGAGCCAGTCTTTCTTGTGGGACAGAGATTTCAACATTAACTGGGACTTTACAAAGAATCTCCGATTCGCGTTCCAATCAGGCACAAGGGCGGAAATAGAAGAACCATATCTTCAGGTAAATAAAAAATTGAATCGTGATGATTATGAGATATGGAAAGATTCGATTATGCGCAGCCTAAGAAGTTTAGGAGACCCGCTTTCATACCGACAGATCGCCAGAGTTACCTACCAACTCCCTTTCAAAAGTATTCCCGTTATGGATTGGATAACATCCAACGCCGGCTATACCAGCGGGTACGAATGGGATAGAGGAGCTTTTATCGAAGGAATAGAAGTGGGTAATACAATAAGCAACAATATTACGCTGGATATGACAAACAGGTTTAATCTCGTCTCCTTTTATAATAAATGGGGTTTTCTGAAGAACGTGAACAACCGATTCGACGCTAAAAGAAGGCAGTCTCCAAGCCAGAAGCAACAAGCCGGAAGACAACCCGCGAGGAAAAAAATTACGCTGAATATAACATTAAAAGAAGATACGACTTTCACCGTAAATCATGGATTAGATACTAAAAACATAGAGGTTACAGCCCTGAAAGAGAATAAACCTTATGCTGTCAAATTCAAAAAAATAGATAATAATTCGATACGAATAACCAATAAAGACAACGCCGACATACAAATTAATATCGAAAGTAAAGCGGGCAAATCCAATACGCCTCAAATATTGACGGATATAGCGGAATATTCGGCGCGGGGACTCATGTCGTTACGAAATATAGACTTTAATTACTCGAAGCGTAATGAAACGCATATATCGGGATTCAGACCCGGCGTAGGCGATATGTTCGGACAAAAGAACACCAATGAATACGGATTAGTTCCCGGTATGGGTTTTGCTTTCGGGTTTGAAGGCGGAGAAGATTTTATCCGCAAGTCGATGGATCGAGACTGGTTGGTAGTCAATGATACGATGAGTATCACTCCGGCGGTATATTCCAGTACCGAGACATTCGATTTAAGGGCGCAAATAGAACCGTTCAAAGACTTCAAAATAGAGTTGAACGCCGGTTACCAAAAGAATAACCGGACTGAGGTTAATTATATGTTCGAAGGCATGCCGCGTACTTTGGGCGGAAATTTATCCATGACTACCATCGCGCTGAAATCAGCCTTGAAAAGCAGTAACGCGAAAAACAACTACCGGTCGGATGCGTTTGACAAATTCCTCGAAAATAGGGAAATAATAAGGCAACGTCTCCAAAACCGATACAATGGGCTGAGTTATCCGGGAACATCTGCCACCGTAAGCCCCGTTAATCCTAATTCGGGAGATGTCCTTATCCCCGCCTTCCTTGCCGCGTATACAGGTCGCGACGCCAATAAGATTTCCTTCTCGGCATTTCCATCATTATTATCCATCCTGCCTAACTGGACTATTTCATACGATGGGTTGATAAGCATACCATTTATAAAGGAAAAATTCAGATCGCTACGTCTAAACCATGCCTATAACTGCCTTTATCAAGTAGGAGGTTACACGTCATTCTCCAACTGGGTACAAGCAGATGGCGGATACGATGACTTTGGTTATATCAGGGATGTGGTAAACGGCAATCCCGTACCATCTTCCCCTTACAATATATCATCGGTAACTATCACCGAATTTTTCAAACCATTGGTAGGAGCCGAAGGTATATTAAACAATGGCATGAACATCAATGCACAGTACAACAATACACGTACGCTTACGTTGAATCTGTCATCTTATCAAATCATCGAATATCTTGAAAAAGAATTTGTTGTTGGATTTGGGTATCATATCAATGAATTTAACCGCGTAATAGGACTTACCTCGAAAACGCCAAAGAAATTTAATAATGATCTGAATTTAAAAGCGGATATATCCCATAAAACAACCGAAGCCTTATTACGCAAAATTGAAGAAAATTTCACTCAGGCAACCAATGGTGTAACTATATTTACGCTGAAATTTTCAGCGGACTATACGCTTAGCAGTGCCTTAACGCTGAAGGTTTTTTATGACAGGATACTCAATAAACCATTAATATCGACATCAGCATATCCGACAACGAACAGTAATTTTGGTATTAGTTTAAAATTTACTCTTGTACAATAAAAAAAAATTCATAAGTTTGTATTAGAAAAAAAAATACATTTATTTTCCCAAATGTTAAACAATACCTTGCTCTCATTTGTTAAATAATTATTCAATGTAGAAATAGTTAATGTTTAGTAATTTAGTTATTATCTTATATTTATTAACTAAAAGGGACTGAAGAAGAAAGAAAAAGATGAAAAAATCTACAATTTGGATACTTGCGGCTGTTATGGCTATCGCATTCTTTGGCTTATTGTTTATACAAATATCTTATCTCCGAATTTCAATAAATATGCGAAATGAGCAGTTTAAAGAAGCAGTTAACCGAAGTTTGTTTCAAGTTGCCAGAAATTTGGAATTGGATCAAACAAAAAAATATCTGAATGAAGTATATATCGAAACCAAAAAGAAAGAAGCGGCGGCATACAATCGTTCTTTGGCTCTGAGAAACCAACCTCAAGAGGAATCCGTCACATATCGAACTAAAATGACGGCGGCGGATGGATTCGAGTTTTATATAGAGCAGAATGTGACAACAATGCAGACTAAGCCGTTGAAACAAGTGTTCCAATCGCCAAAAGATATATCTAAAACATTTTTTGACCTGCAAGAAGAACAGAAAGAGAGATACATCTACGAAAAAAACCTAATGGAAGATGTACTCAACAGAATAATAAAATCGGCAAGTGATGTACCCCTTGAAGAAAAAGTAAATTTTAAAGAACTGGAAACAAATATAAAAGATGAATTAAAGACCAATAATATAGAATTACCTTTTCAGTATGAGATAGTAGATAAGAATAACAAATCGGTATATAAACAACCGCGGTTTAACGATCAGCAGAAGAAAAATGAGTATCCGCAGGTTTTATTTCCGAATAATCCGGCAAATAAAGTGTTTCATCTGAAAGTTTATTTTCCCGACAGGGGTAATTATTTATCAAGCGAAGTTTCTTTTTTGTATCCGGCTCTCATATTTACGATTATCTTGCTGATTACGTTTATCATTATGCTTTACATCACATTCCGGCAAAAGCGTTTATCGGAAATGAAAAGTGATTTTATGAACAATATGACCCACGAGTTGAAGACACCGGTGTCAACCATCTCTTTAGCCGCGCAGATGCTGAAAGACGGTTCGGTCACAAAATCGCCGGATGTATTTAAACACATATCCGGAGTCATAAATGACGAAACAGAGCGACTGAGTTTTCAAGTGGAAAAAGTACTTCAAATGTCCCTGTTTGAAAAACAAAAGGCAACACTGAAGATGAAAGAGTTGGATGCTAACGACATCGTGGTAAGCGTGGCAAACACATTCCAGCTCAAAGTGGAAAAATTTGGAGGTAACCTTGATATAGACCTTGAAGCTACCGATTCGGCGATAGAAGCAGATAAAATGCACTTTACAAATGTTTTGTTCAATCTGTTGGATAACGCGGTCAAATATAGAAAGGAAAATGTACCTTTGG
>JAISKQ010000307.1 GCA_031260865.1 Prevotella sp. | reverse complement strand
GTGCGCTGCTCTTTCTTATGGAAGATTATCTGGACATCTATCATCTTCCGCTTGCTGAAATCAATATCGACATTCGCGCGAAGAAACTCTTCCACTAATAAAGGTATATCGAACCTGCTGGAATTGAATCCAGCCAAATCGCAGCCTTCCATTTGGTCTGCCAATGATTTTGCGACTTGCTTAAATGAGGGGCAGTCTTTTACATCCTCGTCAGATATGCCGTGTATAGCTGTGGCGGAGGCGGGGATAGGCATTTCCGGATTAATGCGTCTGGTTTTTATTTCTTGTTTTCCATTCGGAAATACCTTTAAATAGGAGATTTCAACGATTCTATCTTTCACTGTATCTGTGCCTGTCGTTTCCAGGTCAAAGAAGATAAGTGGATTTTTCAGATTTAATTCCATGAGTTTTTAAGAAAAAACTTTATCATCCCCCTTGAACCGGACAGAATGATAAAGTCTGTTATTGTTTTTATATCGTGTTTATATCTTAGTCGTTAAGCATCATTGGCATGAGTAACATCAACAAATCTTCATCTTTTTCATTTTCGGCAGGAATAATAAGCCCTGCGCGGGAAGGGTCTGAAAGTTCCAATGAAATATCCGAAGATGGGATATTATTTAATATGTCGATGAGGAAATTCGATTTGAACCCGATATTCATCGGAGTCCCCGCGTATTCACATGAAATCGTTTCTTCCGCGGCAGTTGAAAAATCTATATCCTGAGCCGAGATGATTATATTTTCTTCGGATAACTGTAGTCTGACCAAGTTGCTTGATTGACTGGAGAATACCGATACACGCTTCAAGGCGTTTAGGAAAGCAAGGCGATCCAGAACCACTTTATTTGTATTGTTTGGAGGGATCACCGAATTATAGTTCGGGTAACGTCCCTCTATGAAGCGGCAAGTCATGATATACCCCGACATCTCTATATAAGCATTGTTTTCATCAAATTTTATCTCCACCTGTTCGGTTTCCCTCGGAAGAATAGACCTCAACAAGTTGGCTGGTTTCTTAGGAAGGATAAAAGATGCTCTTTCAGAGCCTTTAGCGACCAATGTTTTGCAACGCACAAGCTTATGTCCATCGGAAGCGACGAACGTAAGATCTTCTGTTGTAATATCAAAAAACACGCCGTTCATCACCGGACGAAGCTCATCATCCGCGCTGGCAAAGAAAGTCCGGTTGAGACCTGTGAACAGAACCGAAGGATCGATAGTAAAGCTCACGGCGGTATCTTTCAACTCTTTCGGCTGAGGATAATCCTCCCCGCTCTGTCCGATAAAATTGTACTTACCATTATGAAAGAAAATAAATGTTTCCAGATTGTCATTGTTTATTTCAAATGTAAGCGGCTGCTCAGGCAATTCCTTCAACGGATCCAGTAAATTCTTGGCATTAACGGCAAACTTACCTTCTCCTTCCGCTTCGTTGACTTCAATTGATGTAACTAAACGGGTTTCGGAATCCGCGGCAGTGAGAGTAAGGGTAGAATCTTTCAATTCTAACAGGAAACAGTCCAAAATAGGTAATGTATTTTTTGAGTTGATTACCTTGCTTATCGCTTGCAAATGACTTAACAATGCAGTGCTGGAAATAACAAATCTCATATTTTCAGTGTATTTAAAATTTTGTTCTTATACTAATATTAATAAAGCAAATATAGGTATTTTTTTGTTATGCAAGTAATTTTCATTCGGTTATAATCTTCTTATTCTCTGAAGGAGGAGATATTGAAGAAAAATCGGCTGATTTTACTTACAACAGTTCAATACATCGTTCCAATTGTACCCCTCTGGAGCCTTTGAGCAAGATATAACTATCCTCTATCGGATTATCTATCAGGTATTCCTTCAGAGCATCCAAATCTTTAAAGCGTAGATAGTTGGTATCCACCCGGCTAAAGTTATCTCCAATAAATATGACCTTGTCAAATTTATGTCGGGTAATGTAATCGGCGACTTTCTGATGTTCCGCGTCCGTATCGGATCCCAATTCTTTCATATCGCCAAGAATAAGGACTTTCTTGTTGACTTCCAGATGGTCGAAGTTCTCAAGAGCCGCGTGCATACTGGTAGGATTCGCGTTATACGCGTCAATAATAAGCATATTCTTTCCCGTGTCTTTAAGCTGGGAACGGTTATTGGTAGGAATATATTCTTCTATCGCTTTGCAAATCAACGGCGCTTTTACGCCGAGATATTTACCTACCGTAATGGCCGCCAATGCGTTTGAAAGATTATATTCTCCTATCATATTTGTTTTTATGAGATTACGCTTGTCCCCGAATTTCCATTCCAGTTCAAGGTAAGGTTTAATGGAATATACCCTGCCGGAGATAAACAAATCCTCTTCCTGTCCGTAATATATGGAGACGATGCCTTCCGACATCTCGCGCAAAAGAGTGTTGTCATAGTCAATGAATATCTTACCGTCATTAGTACTGCGTATATATTCATATAATTCTCCTTTGGCTTTGACTATATTCTCGAATGAACCGAATCCTTCGATGTGCGCGTGACCCAGATTCGTAATCAGTCCATAGTTAGGCAATGCCATTTCAGCCAGGAATTTAATCTCGCCTATATGGCTTGCTCCCATTTCCACTATGATTATTTCATGTTCCTCTTTTATCTTCAATAGCGTCAAAGGAACGCCTATGTGATTATTCAGATTCCCTTGGGTCGCCAATACATTATATTCTTGCGACAAGACGGAATAGATCAGCTCTTTTGTTGTGGTCTTACCGTTTGTTCCGGTAATGGCTATAATCGGCTTTTTTATGAATTGCTTCCTATGGTAACGAGCTAAATCCTGTAATGCCTCAAGACTGTCATCCACTAATATAATATTGGGGCGGGTGGCATATTTCGCCTCATCTACAACGGCATAGCCGCAACCGGAATCAAGCGCTTTTTCGGCGTATTCGTTTCCGTTGAAATTGGCTCCTTTCAGTGCGAAAAAAATAGAACCTTTCGGGCTATTGCGTGTATCGGTAGAAATTTCAGGGTATTGTTTATAGATATTATACAGTTCGGAAATCTCCATAACATTTATATTTTACATTAAAAAGTGCGATAATACATTATTGTTTACGCCTTCTTTTCTTCTCTTAAGAGATTGTCTAAGGCAATACGAATATAACGTTAATAATTCAGACTAAATACTATCTTAACATTTTTTTCTCTATCATCTTCATAAAAAAATACCATATATGTGGTATAAAAATACCTCATTTTAGCGATTTCGGGTATGTTCAAAAGTATATATCTTTGTAATCAATTAATTAACTAAAACTGAAAAATATAAGATTATGGGAAAGATAGCTAAAAAATTGACAGACCTAATAGGGAATACTCCGTTATTGGAATTATCCAACTATAATAAGAAGCATGGTCTTGACGCCCATGTAATTGGAAAACTCGAATATTTCAATCCGGCATCGAGCGTAAAAGACCGTATTGCCAACGCGATGATAGAAGACGCGGAAGCTTTGGGACTGCTCAAACCCGACAGCGAACTAATAGAACCGACCAGCGGCAACACCGGCATAGGATTAGCATTTGTCGCCGCCGCGAAAGGCTATAAACTGACTTTGACCATGCCCGAAACCATGAGTATTGAGCGTAGAAACCTGCTGAAGGCGCTTGGTGCAAATATCGTCCTGACTCCCGGTCCGGAAGGCATGAAAGGAGCTATTACCAAAGCCGAGGAATTACAAAATCAGAATCCGAAAGCTGTTGTATTACAACAATTTGCCAATCCTGCCAACCCTGAGATACACAAAAAGACCACAGCCGAAGAAATATGGCGCGACACGGATGGCAAAGTAGATATTTTCGTATCCGGAGTAGGTACAGGTGGAACAGTAAGCGGCGTGGGTGAAGTATTGAAAAAATACAACCCGAACGTGAAAATAGTGGCTGTGGAGCCTACCGATTCGCCTGTATTGTCCGGTGGAAAATCGGGGCCTCACAAGATACAAGGTATAGGAGCCGGGTTTGTGCCTCAAACGTATAACGCCGATGTGGTGGATGAGATCATTCAGGTCAGCAACGATGATTCTATCCGTACCAGCCGCGAGTTGGCGCGCGAAGAAGGTCTTTTGGTCGGAATTTCGTCAGGCGCGGCTACATTCGCAGCCTCCCAGTTGGCT
Source organism: Prevotella sp. (assembly GCA_031260865.1). Lineage (GTDB taxonomy): Bacteria > Bacteroidota > Bacteroidia > Bacteroidales > Dysgonomonadaceae > Dysgonomonas. The sequence goes on along the minus strand of JAISKQ010000307.1, from coordinate 3,244 downwards.
AAGAAATCCGAAAATAAAGGCAAGAATATAGTGGTTATACTTCCCGACACAGGCGAACGTTACCTATCTACTGTGTTATATGCTTTTGAAGAATATCCGCTTTAGTCATTATAAGATTGGTTGGTTATTTTATTTAGTTTGAGTAATTAGCGAGCCGGCTAATTACTCTTTATTATATAAGCCTACCTCTTTTCAATCAACAGAAGTAAGGAGTGTACTAGAGTTCAAGTTTACTAACATGTTAGAACTCTTGTAAACTTGTACACTCAAAACTTAAAAGGTAACAAAAGTGACACTTTTCAGACATCGTCGCTTCGCGCCATTCTTCGTTCTTGTAAACTTGCACACTCGTAAACTCAAAACTTCCAACTCTTCTTAATTCTTTACGTCTGCGCGAGCGGTGGTAAAAAGTCCTGCAAGGATGAGATTATTATTCCAATCGCGCCCATCGGTTACTATTGTTTGATAATGCCGTCCCTGCGGGACATCGGGAAAAGGTGACAAAAGTAACAGTTTTCGGGTAACACCGCTTTGCGCCATCCCTCATTCTTCTAATGCCTTCCTGTAAAAGGTAACAAAAGTGACAGTTTTTTGTTCTTTCCTCTTTTTTTTATTTGTCTTATAGCTTTCAACTCAATACTTATAACTTCTTTCATCATATCAAAGACCTCTTTTCGGTGAGCAATCAACAGCGAAAAACCAACGACTGATTACAAAAGGTGACAAAAGTAACAGTTTTTTTAGTTTACTAGAATTCAAGAATTCAAGTTTACTAGCATGCTAGAACTCTTGTAAACTCAAAACTCAAAAAAGGTGACAAAAGTAACAGTTTTCGAGTAACACCGCTTCGCGCCATTCTCCTTTCTCGTAACTTGCAACTATTCTTGCAACTTATTACTCAAAACTCAAAACTTCCAACTCATATATAAGACAATTTTGTAAAAAAGAGATGACGGTTTTTATCCGTTTGCCGACAGTAATTTATGTTATAAAAGGTTAATTCGTATAAGCCATAAAAAAGCAAAGCATGGATTCCCGCAACCCATGCTTTGTTTTATTATATAGCAATCAGATGATTATTTTTTTGTAATCTTCACCACATAACCACCGCCCGGAGCCATAGAGATGGATAGTTTCCTGTCGGCGGGAATATCTATTACCTCTTTCTTATAGTCTCGGGCAATGCGGTCGGCATTGATACCATCCTTGAAAACTTCTCCTTTGAAGTTGCCTTCGTCCAGGAATGATAAATCCAGTTCCAACTTTCGGGCATCCCAGTTCGTCATAGAACCTACATACCAGGCATCCCCCTTCCGGCGGGCAATAGTTACATATTTACCTATTTCTCCATTCAGTGACAGGGTATTGTCCCATACCGACGGCACGGTAGCTATAAATTCCGTACATTCCGGTTCGGCGATATAATTTGACGGGCTATCGCAAAGCATGTTCAGCGGCGATTCAAAAACAACGTACTCAGCCAACTGGCGGCAACGCGTGCCCTGACTCATCGCTTCGTTGTAAACGCTCCTGTAATTGCCCTTTGTGGCATTGCGCATAGCGCCCTGGGTATAATCCATCGGACCTGCCACCTGACGGATGAACGGTATCGTTACATCATAAGTGACCTGATCCAAAGCCGCGTTCCATTTCAATTGTTCCAGTCCGTTCACTCCTTCAAAATTAATTACATTCGGATAAGTGCGTTGCAATCCGGTAGGCTTATATGTCCCGTGATAATCTATCAATAACTTATATTTAGCAGTCATTTCCGCACCGCGCCGGTGAAAATCGACCACAAGCTGGTCGTCCCTGTCCATAAAGTCAACTTTGAACCCTTTGATACCCATTTCACTATAATGTTTACAAACGGCTTCCATATCTTTTTCAAACGCATACCATCCCGCCCAAAGTATAAGGTCCACATTCTTGGACTTCGCGTAAGCGACCAATTCCGACAGGTTTATCTCGGGCACAACCTGAAACAGATCCGCTTTCTTATTCACCGCCCAACCTTCGTCCAGTATCACATATCCTATTCCATACTTGGAGGCGAAGTCAATATAGTATTTGTATGTATCATTATTTACTCCTGTTTTGAAGTCCACATTATACAAATTCCAGTCGTTCCACCAGTCCCACGCTACTTTTCCGGGTTTTATCCAGGAATAATCTCCTTGCGAAGGCGTTGCCAATTTATAGACCATATCGCTATCGGCTAATTCGGAATCCTTTCCGGAAATAATGACTACACGCCAAGGAAAATTAGCCGCTCCATCCACTTTGGCTATAAAATTCTCACGGGATTTCACTATCAACTGCAGATTATTATGCCCTCCTTGTTGTATGTCTTTTGGATAAGGTGCAAAAATACCTTTCAGGCTGTTCGCCTTATCGCCCGGATATAGGAACATACCCGGATAGTTTAGCAAATCGGCTTCCGTGATACATACTTTTTTGCCTTTTACGCCTTCTACTACCAAAGGAGAGATGCCAAGCCTTTTCTTATTCCATTCGGATAAGGGATTATAAAAATAGGGTTGTTCAAACGAATTAGCGTACTGCTCTTCCAAAGGACGAGTTTCCGCCGTGTTGGCATAACAAATAAACGCCTTGTTATCGGCAGGGAAGTTAAATTCCGCTTGTTCGCTATCTACTGTAAACGGTTTTTTGGACGCGGATACAAAGCGGTAAGCAATGCCTTCGTTATATGCCCTGAAAATAATGCTGTAATCACCTTTGAACTTCAGTGTAAGTTCGTTGTAATTATCTTTTATTTGTTTACGTTTATATACAGGAGCATCGATGGTTTGGTCAACCGTTTTGGTGGATGAGCCGGATAGTTTGGCGTCCACTCCATAATAGGTTCCGTCTCCAAGCGCCATGGAAACAGATGATTTATCCAACATCAAATCGCCTTCGTGGGCGATCGAATAATCGACTGTCTTTCCTACCGTAATTGTCGTTTCCAGCTTTTTATCAGGCGAAGTCAAAAGGAATTGCTTTTGAGCCACTGCCGTCACAGAACTTAAAATCGCGCAACAAACAGATAGAATAATTAAATAGTTTTTTTTCATGGTTTATTATTTTAGATGTTATTGATATATAGGTGTTTATTTAATATATTAAATGAATGTCGGTTATAATACCTAAGTCAAATAATTTCGTCTTCGTCATTGCGAGGAGGAACGACGAAGCAATCCATATCAACTGTTTGGATTGCTTCGGGCAAGCCCTCGCAATG
>JAISKQ010000127.1 GCA_031260865.1 Prevotella sp. | reverse complement strand
AAGAGGTTGGTTGAAGAAGGACTGCAAGGTTTGGGGAAAAAATTAAGAGCGCAGTTGGAGAGCGCCGTCAAATCGACATTAAGAATATCACAGGACGAATATCTGATGGAAGGTTTACCTGCGGTTGCCGAAAATATAGCGATGCGCAATATCTACACCAATCCGTTGAACTTGTTGCAGGTGGAATTACTGCATCGCACAAGAAAGGACGACCGGCATTCGCCTGAACTTGAACTGGCTTTGATGATTACCATATCAGGTATCGCGGCGGGAATGCGAAATACAGGATGATAATATAGCAATGATTTTGTTTTTAACGATTTTTATTTTATCTTCGTATAGAAACTGTTTAAATTTTATTCGTTCAAATTTTTAGAGCTATTTTTAGGATAATTTGTTCTTCCGCGAAGCGATAATAGCGGGCTATTTGAGCTGAGTGAAAGAACAAATTAGACAAAAAGAACCTAAAAATGGACGAAAAAAGAGGTATAATGATATATTTTGGTAAAATTTAAACAGTTTCTATATAAAAATAATATCATGCAATATAAAATAGTGGCTCCAAAAGCTATCGATTCAGCAGTATTCCTGCCTGCGTCCAAAAGCATAAGCAACCGAGCTTTGGTATTAAATGCTTTGAGCCAAAGCTCATCGACTTTAGAGAATCTTTCCGATTCTGATGATACAAACGTTATGATCGACGCTTTCGAGTCAGAGTCTAAAGGAGACAACCTGATTGATGTAAAAGCCGCGGGGACGGCTATGCGCTTTCTCACGGCGTTATTTGCCATCACTCCGGGCGAATGGATTATCACAGGTACGGAGCGTATGCGGAAGCGCCCTATAAAGATACTTGTGGAAGCTTTGATTTTACTTGGCGCTCGTATCACATATCTGGGTAATATAGGTTATCCTCCGTTAAAGATAAAAGGCACATCCCTTAAAGGCGGGGATATTTATTTATCCGGAGACGTCAGTTCGCAGTTTGTATCCGCGTTGTTGATGATTGCGCCTACTATGAATAAAGGACTGACTATTCACCTTGAAGGGGATGTCGTATCTGCTCCTTATATCAAGCTTACGTTGGGTATGATGTCTCAATTCGGAGTAAAGACCCATTGTGAAAATAAAGTCATTAAGGTACATCCCGAAGAATATAAAGCAGTTCATTATACGGTGGAATCCGATTGGACTGCCGCGTCGTATTGGTACGAAATTGCGGCTTTGACCGATGACGCGCGCGTTGAGTTGAAAGGGCTTTCCAAAAACAGTATGCAGGGTGATTCTAAAGTAGGCGAACTGTTTGCTGATCTTGGCATTGCCACCGAATATACAACGGATAGTGTTGTGTTGACCAAGTCGAACAGGAGAACAAAGAAAATGTTCCATAACTTTATCAATGAACCCGATTTGGCTCAAACCTTTGTCGTTACCTGTTGTATGATGAACATCCCTTTTATGTTCACAGGTCTCCAAAGCTTGAAAATAAAAGAGACTGACCGGATTGAAGCATTAAAGGCGGAAATGAAGAAATTAGGCTATCTCATCTATAACAGTGAAAATAGTATTCTGGAATGGAACGGGGAACGGTGCGAACCGGAAGTCGAACCGGTTATAAAAACATACGAAGATCACCGCATGGCGATGGCGTTTGCTCCTGCCTCTATAAAATTGGGTCATATCAATATCGCGCATCCAAACGTTGTCACTAAATCATATCCGCGTTACTGGGATGATTTAAAATCAGCGGGGTATGTTATAGAGGAAATAAGCCAATAAGTCGATGGTTGGTGTATAGGAAAAAGCCGAAAAAAAGAAACGATTGAATATCCTTGCCAAATCTCATTAACCAATAAAAGAGCGTAAAGATTTAAACTGAATAACCTTTGCGCTCTTGTATATTTGCTGAATCCCCTTTTATACTTAAATTTGTACAAAACAATTGAAAGCCGATGAATAAAAAAGATTTACGTATTGTTTTCATGGGTACTCCCGATTTTGCTGTCGAAAGTTTGAGAGAGCTTGTTGAGAACGGATATAATATAGCAGGTGTGATTTCCATGCCCGACAAACCAAGCGGCAGAGGGCATAAAATACAATATTCAGCTGTGAAAAAGTATGCCTTGGAGCAAAACCTGCCGTTGTTGCAACCCGGGAAACTCAAGGACGAAACTTTCCTTCACGAACTGAAGGCATGGAATGCCGATTTGCAAATAGTAGTGGCTTTCAGAATGTTGCCCGAAGTTGTGTGGAATATGCCCCGCTTGGGAACATTCAACTTGCACGGCTCTTTGCTGCCTCAGTATCGTGGAGCCGCCCCTATCAACTGGGCTATCATCAATGGCGATAAGGAAACCGGCGTCACCACTTTTTTCCTGACGCACGAAATAGACACAGGAAAGATAATCCTGCGGGAAAAGATAAAGATTGGCGAGGATGATAACGCGGGAAAGATTCATGATGAACTGATGCGAATCGGAGCTAAACTGGTACAACAGACAGTCGATTTGATTCTCGAAGATAACGTTGACGCGGTGGCGCAAGAGCAGTTGCTCGCGGATGAAAAAGATTTAAGACCCGCCCCTAAGATATTTAAAGAGACTTGCCGTATCGATTGGAATAAAACGGCTATTGATATACATAATTTTATACGAGGGTTGTCTCCTTACCCTACCGCGTGGACAGAGCTTTATAGCGAAGGAAGAGAACCGCAATTGGTGAAAATATATGCGTCTGGAATTATTCCGACGGATGCTCAACAACCGATAGGCAGTATTGATACCGATAACAAATCATATTTGCATGTCGCCTGCGTCGGAGGATATATCCGTGTGGAAGAGATACAATTCGCCGGAAAAAGGGCGATGGCGATAGATGAAGTACTGAGGGGTTATAAAATCGAAAAAAACGCTTATTTTAAATAATACATGATGAACAATCAGTTAAACAGGCTCATAAGCGAGTATCGAAGTTTACAACCTTTTAACGAAGATTGTAAAAAGAAGTTGGATAAGAAATTCAGGCTTGAGTTTAATTATAATTCCAATCATCTGGAAGGCAATACGCTGACCTATGGCGAAACAGAACTTTTATTAATTTTCGACCAGACAAAGGGAAATCATGAACTCCGCGAATTGGAGGAAATGAAAGCGCACGATGTCGCGTTGATGATAATAAAGGAAGAAGCTTCTGATAAAAATAAGCCTTTAACCGAGAAGTTTATAAAAGATCTGAATCAGACGATTCTTGTGCGTCCGTTCTGGAAAGAGGCGATAACAACCGAAGGACATTCTACCCGCCGACAAATAAAAGTAGGGGAATATAAAGAATATCCGAATAGTGTTGTACAGGCTAATGGTGAGATATTTGAATATGCAACTCCGCAAGATACGCCGATATTGATGGCGGAACTTGTGAAATGGTATAATGAGGAGTCGAAAAAAAGTGAGTTATCTCCGATAGAGCTGGCGGCATTGCTTCATTATCGCTATATCCGTATCCATCCCTTTGATGATGGTAATGGTCGCGTAGCCCGTTTGTTAGTGAATTATGTATTATATCACAACGATTTACCTCCTGTGATAATAAAGACTGCCGACAAAAAAAACTATCTGCATGCCTTACAACAAGCGGATGTGGAAGATTTACAGGCTTTTATCAATTATATGACAAAGCAATTGGCATGGAGCTTGGATTTATCCATTAAAGCGGCTAAAGGGGAGAATGTGGAAGAACAGGATGATTGGGAGAAGCAATTGAGCCTGTTGAAGAAAGGGTTGGGGGATAAGTCTAAGGAGATTATAGTAAAGAAGTCGGATATATATGTTGCTAAAATTTATGAAGAGATAATCATCCCTTTTGTTTCCTTGTATGATAATAAATTAGAACAATTTGACAGCTTGTTTTTAACAAGAGAATCAAGTATTGAATTAAATAATAATGAAGAATTTGGGACCGTGGTTGGAAATAGTTTAAAAACTTCTTTAAAGTCCTTGAATAACAATAATCTTAAAGAGAAGACAAAAGAATTAACATTAAAAAATATGTTCTCTACTTTAAGGGAACCATTTAAAGAAGTTTCTATAGAAACCATAACTTTTAGAATAATTTTAGATGAAAATGCTTATGCTCTGATATATAATAATAAAAAAATAACAAAGCTTTATTCTGATATTTTAACTGAAAAAGAAATGAACGCCATCATTTCCGATATAGGTAAAGACCTTCTTCAAAAAATAGAAAAATTCATGAATTAAAAAATTATCTTATATAGGAGAGAGTTTAAAGTGATAAGTAATAAGTAGAAAGTAATAAGTTTTGAGTTTACAAGAGTTTTAGCATGTTAGTGCTAGTAAACTTGTAAACTAAAATTCTAGTAAACTGAAAAGTGTTACTTTTGTTACTTTTTAACAATATAAGCTTAATAAACGTTAATTTAATGAGCGTTTTAGAATGATTATAGTTAAAACATACCCAAATGCAGAAAGTTATAAAATCCACTGATCTGAATAAAGATCTATCCAATATCTTGGGACAGTTGTCTTTCGATAAGTTGTTTTTGCTGACGGACGAAAATACGGAGAAATTTTGTTATCCCGTTATCAAAAATAATGAGCGGATAGCAAAAGCCGGGAAAATGGTAATAAAGGCAGGGGATGGCAATAAGAACATAGACGCGCTGGCTTCTATTTGGACGTATCTTTCCGAAAACGAGGCAACTCGTCATTCGCTGCTCATCAACTTGGGAGGAGGGATGCTTACCGATATTGGAGGATTCGCCGCCGCCGGCTTTAAACGGGGTATTAAATGTATTAATATCCCCACGACATTGCTTGGCGCTGTGGACGCGGCGGTAGGAGGGAAGACGGGTATAAATTTCAACGGCTTGAAAAACGAGATTGGCGTCTTTGCTCCTGCCGAAACGGTGTTGATTGACTCGGTGTTTTTTAAGAGCCTCGACCATTCCAACTTTCTGTCGGGCTATGCCGAGATGATTAAGCACGGCTTGGTTGACAGTGATAAAGAGTGGAAAGCAACCATATCCTTTGATACGGAAAAGATTGATTACGATAAGCTAAAGCAGCTTGTCGTTGATTCTGTCGCCGTCAAAGAACGTATTGTAGAGCTTGACCCATTGGAGAAAGGTATCCGTAAGGCTCTGAATCTGGGGCATACTATCGGACATGCTTTCGAGAGCCTTTCTTACGAGTTGGGCAAACCGGTGCTGCATGGTTATGCGGTAGCTTGGGGTATCATTTGCGAGCTATACCTGTCGCATGTGTTTTTCGGCTTTCCTGCGGATAAGCTGCATAAAACGGTTCGCTTTATCAAGGACAATTATGATGGCTTCTATTTCGATTGCGACCACTATGACCGCCTGTACGAATATATGAAGCATGATAAGAAGAATGAATCGGGTACGGTCAATTTTACCTTTCTCTCCGATGTGGGCAAGGTGGAGATTAACCAAACCGCGAGGAAAGAGGCTGTATTTGATTCAATTGATTTCCTTCGCGAATGTGTAGGGCTATAAAAAAATCCTCCGGGAATCACTTCTCAGAGGAGAATGATTTTATTGTTTATCTTTGGATGATAAGTTGTTGGATAGAGTTACTCATTATAACCGGAAGTAATGTGTATAAGTATTTAGAACTCTTGTAACTTGTAACTGCCCGAAGGGCGCAGTAACTCGTAACTAAAAAAAACATTATGAAAATATCGATTGTTGGCGGCGGCAATATGGGCGGCGCGATAGCGAAAGGTTTATCCACAGGGTCTTTTTTCAAGCCTCAGGATATATCCGTGATAAACAGGACGCCGGGTACAACGGCTCGGTTAAAAACGTTTAATCCTGCCTTGGACGCGGTAACGGGCATATACGATTCTCTGTCTGCGGCGGATATTGTTGTGATTGCCGTAAAGCCGTGGCTGGTAGAAGAGATATTACAAAGCTACAAGGATAAGTTGACGAATCCGGCGCAGATATTGGTATCTGTCGCTTCTGTCGTTTCGTTGGAGCAATTAGCAGGCTGGTCTGTGGCTCAAAAGGCTGTTTTCAGGGTGCTTCCCAACACGGCGATAGCGCAAAAGCAGAGTATGACCTTTGTGTCCTCATTGAACGCGCGGCAGGAACAGGTTGGTTTAATTATGAATATCTTCGGTGAATTGGGTAAAGCCGAACTGATAGAAGAAAAACTGATGTCGGCTGCCACTTCGCTTGCCTCTTGCGGCATCGCTTATGCCTTCCGGTATATCAGGGCGGCGATGGAAGGTGGCGTTGAAATGGGATTATATCCCCATCAGGCAAAAAATGCCATCCTGCAAACGTTACGTGGAGCGGTAGAACTGATGGAAGCGAATGATTCTCATCCCGAAGCCGAGATAGATAAAGTGACGACAGCCGGCGGCATTACCATAAAAGGGCTGAATGAGATGGAGCACGCCGGATTTACGTCTGCCGTTATCAGGGGATTGAAAGCGAGTCATGTAAAATAATGACCGGATGTTTAGGATAGGAGTTTTGCTTTAAACAGGACTTTTTTGTGCGGAAGAATGATGGGATAGAATGGGGCTATATTTACGATTATTTTTATTCATAATAATAAATAAAAAGTAAATCACATACTACGTTTTTGGTTACAATATGTTATCTTTACAAATTAGTAGCAGACCGCTTGAGCGAAAGAAAGTGCTGCTTGAGGTTGATGCCCGTTATGTATTGATATAATAAATGTTGGTTAACCTCGCTGATACAGAAGAAAAAAAAACGATATATAATGATTTACAAATGGAATTACGAAGCCCTGACAACCCAGCAAAAAGAGCAAAGAGATGAGCTCGCTAAGAAATTAGGTATAAGCCCTGTTCTTAGCCAGCTTCTGTTGCAGAGAGGTATATCTTCTGTGGTAGATGCTCGTAAATTTTTTCATCCGAATTTGAAAGATTTACATGATCCTTTCTTGTTGCCCGATATGGATAAAGCGATAAAAAGGATAGAGATGGCGCTGGGACAAAAACAACGTATATTGATATACGGTGATTATGATGTGGACGGAACAACCGCTGTCGCGCTTGTTTACAAGTTTCTACGAAAGTTTACCACCAATCTTGATTATTATATTCCCGACCGTTACGACGAGGGTTACGGAATCTCCGAACAAGGGATAGATTACGCCGAGGAAACAGGCGTGAAACTTATTATCGCCCTTGATTGCGGTATAAAAGCCAATGAAAAGGTGGATTATGCCAAAAGTAAAGGTATCGATTTTATCATTGGAGACCACCACATGCCGGGCGATGTGTTGCCGGACGCCGTCGCCGTTATTGACGCCAAACGGCTGGATTCTACTTACCCGTATGAACATCTTTCGGGATGCGGAGTAGGCTTTAAGTTGGTAGAGGCTTTGGCGCAGAACAATAAAATTGACTTCTCTGAAATCACCGATTTGCTCGACCTTGTCGCTGTCAGCGTTGCTTCCGATATTGTACCCATTACCGGAGAAAACCGTATTCTTACCTTTTATGGATTAAAACAGATTAATTCAAACCCCAGTCTGGGATTGAAAGGAATCATCGATATTTGCGGGCTGACTTATAAAAATATTACCATTAACGATATTATTTTCAAGATAGGTCCGCGTATCAACGCGTCCGGTCGTATGATGAAAGGAAAAGAGGCGGTGGATTTGTTGTTGTCCAGTACAATAGAAGACGCTCGTGAAAAGAGTATGAACATAGACCATTATAACGACGACCGTCGCGAATTGGATAAACGCATTACCGAAGAGGCTATTCAGTTCATAGACGAAAATGTGAACATGAAGGAGAAAAAGAGCATCGTCATCTATAATGAAACATGGCATAAAGGGGTAATCGGGATAGTCGCTTCCCGTTTGACAGAGAAATATCTCCGCCCCGCGGTTGTGTTGACTCATTCGCAAGGCTTGATAACCGGTTCGGCGCGTTCGGTGATGGGTTTCGATGTTTACAAGGCTATCGAGGCTTGTAAAGACATTCTTGAAAACTTTGGAGGGCATACCTATGCGGCGGGATTATCCTTGAAAGAAGAAAACTTAATGGAATTTAAACGCCGTTTCGAAGCATTGTCCCTTGAAATGATAGCGCCCGAAATGATGCGTCCCCAGATAAATGTGGACGCGGAACTGACCTTCACGGATATAAACGCCGAATTTGCCGAGGATTTAGCCGGATTCGCGCCTTTTGGTCCCGAAAACCTGAATCCTATATTCGCGACGGCTAATGTTTTGGATTACGGAACAAGTAAATTGGTAGGGAAAGACAATGTGCATCTGAAACTTGAAATGGTGGACGCTACTACTTCTACACCGGTTAACGGCATCGCGTTCCGTCAGAGCGACAGCTATGAAAAAGTAAAAAGCGGCATACCTTTCGATATATGTTATACGCTCGAAGAAAACACCCATAACGGAAAGACGAATATTCAACTTTATATAAAAGATATTGATTCAGGACAACTTAGTTAAACTTAAAGTAGAAGGCTTATGAAAAAATATTTTGTATTATCGTTTACCATTGTATTCTGTCTGTTTACGGCTTGCGGAAATAAATCGGCGGCGAAAGCAAACAGCGGTACAACAACAGATTCGTTAAGTATGGCAACACAGTCGGAGTATATAAAAGCAGATGTCTATGAGACAAATAAAGGGCCGTTGAAAGTGACGCTTGTAGGGCACGGTTCGGTGATGTTTGAATATGGTGGCAAAATCATTCAGGTTGACCCGTATTCCAAGATAGCTGATTATTCAAAACTGCCCAAAGCTGATTTGATAATCCTTACGCATGAACATGCCGACCATTTGGATACGGTAGCCATAAATGCGGTGAAAAGGGCAGATACGCACTACATTGTATCGAAAGTATGCAATGAAATATTGAAATATGGCGATATAATGAATAACGGAGATAAAACCGTATGGAGCGATATTTCGATAGAAGCCGTTCCTGCTTATAACATTGTGAATAAGAATCCGCAAGGAGGTTTTTACCACCCTAAAGGCAGAGGAAACGGTTATGTCTTCAGCTTTGGCGATAAGAAAGTATATGTGGCGGGCGATACGGAGAACATACCCGAAATGGATCGGTTGAAAGGGTCTATTGATATAGCATTCCTGCCAAAGAACCTGCCATACACAATGAACGACGATATGTTTGTGGACGCGGCTAAGAAGGTGCGGCCGAAAGTCCTTTACCCTTACCACATGTCGGAGTTTGATAATGATAAGATAAGCAAAGCTTTGGATGGAACCGGCATAACGTTGGAAGTACGTCCGATGAAGAACTGATTAGCTAATTTGTTAATTTGTTAATATGCCGATATGCCAATGGTAAGAATATCAATTACATTGGCATATTGGCATATTGTTTAATCCGCACATTAAAGAATGGATAATTTTCATAAGATACTCAAACGGTATTGGGGTTACGACGAGTTTCGCCCGTTACAGGAAGATATTATTCATTCGGTTAGCGAGGGAAAAGATACCCTGGGGCTGATGCCCACAGGAGGCGGAAAATCATTGACCTTCCAAGTGCCGGCAATGGCGATGGAAGGTCTTTGTCTTGTTGTCACGCCGCTGATTGCCTTAATGAAAGATCAGGTGGATAATTTGAGGGACAGGGGTATTAAGGCGTTGTCCGTTTATTCGGGGATGACCCGCCAAGAGATTATAACCACCCTTGAAAACGCTGTGTTTGGTGATTTCAAATTCCTCTATGTTTCTCCCGAACGGCTTGCGACGCAGTTGTTTCTGAGCAAGCTTAAAGCGATGAACATCTGCCTGCTTGTGGTGGACGAATCGCACTGCATTTCGCAATGGGGATACGATTTCCGTCCTTCCTATCTCAAGATCGCGGATATTCGCCGGCATATACCCGACGTACCTGTGTTGGCATTGACGGCGACAGCGACGCCCGATGTGATAGACGACATTCAGGAACAATTGCGGTTCAGGCGGAAGAATGTATTTCGCAAGAGTTTTGAGCGGAAAAATTTGGCATATATCGTGCGCGGAACCGAAGGGAAGTTGGACGAATTAGTTCGTATTCTGAAAAAGATGAAAGGCTCTACCATTATTTATGTGCGTAGTCGTCAACGGACAAAGGAGACGTCTGACTTACTGTTACAGAATGGGCTTTCCTCCGATTTCTACCACGCGGGTTTAAGCGGCGCGGATAAGACCCGCAAGCAGAACGCGTGGAAGAATAACGAGACCCGTGTCATTGTTTGCACCAACGCTTTTGGGATGGGAATAGACAAACCCGATGTGAGGTTGGTCATCCATACCGATCTGCCTAATTCTATCGAAGAATATTTTCAGGAGGCGGGGCGCGCGGGGCGCGACGGTGAAAAGGCGTATGCCCTTATCCTGTACGATAAGAATGATAGTAAAAAGTTGGAAAAACGCGTCAGGGACGAATTTCCCGACAGGGAGTTTATTTATCATGTGTATGACTCGCTTGCCTATTTCTTTCAGGTAGCGGAGGGTTACGGCATGGGTATGACCTTTGATTTCAATATCCGACAATTCTGCGCCAGCTATAAGTTGCCCTTGTTGCCGGCGCATAATGCCCTGAAAATTTTGGATTTGGCAGGATATGTCGAATACACCGATGAGGTGGATAACCGTTCACGGCTGATGTTTACGGTCTATCGGGATGATTTATACCATTATGATTTCGACAGAAATTACGACCAGTTGGTGAATACGATTCTGCGCCTTTATACCGGGCTTTTCACGAACTATGCCACTATCGACGAAGCGGAAATAGCGCAGAGGTTGGACATGTCGCGCGATACGGTTTATGAAATGCTGAAAGTACTGGATAAGCGGAAAATCATAGATTTTATTCCTCATAAGAAAACGCCATTGGTTGCTTATACGCAACCGCGAGTTGACAGTAAATACTTGACGATACCCCGCCTTGTGAATGAAACCCGCAAACTGCGCTTTGAAAAGAGGATACAGGCGATGAACCACTATGCCGAACAGACGGAAGTATGCAGAAGTCGTATTTTGCTGTCTTATTTCGGTGAAAAGGACATGGGGGAATGCGGGCAGTGCGATGTGTGCATGGCTAAGAATAATAAAGGAATAAGCAATGTCCTGTTTGATGAAATAACCCGAAGCGTCAATGAACTGCTGAAAGATGAAGATGATTCATTACCAATTGATTCCATCACGAAGCGGTTATCCGGATATAAATCGCGGGATATTGTGTATGTTATTCGTTTTTTGACGGATAAAGGTAAATTGAAACTAAAATCGGGGAAAGTGAGCCGAATAAACTCCTAACGAATACTTGTAACGTTATAAGTTTTATATATCTTTACGTTTTATCATTTTAGGATACTAAAAATGTCATTTTGTTATGGATGAATACAGAACTTTAGAAATGTTGGCGGATTTAAGAGCCAAAGGCGCTATTTCCGAAGAAGAATACCAACGGGAAAAGGCTAAGATATTGAATAATAACAATAGCGGTTTTACCGCGATGGGTATGGGCGAAAATTCCTATCTGGTCTTTATGCACCTCTCGCAATTTGCAGGATATATTATTCCGGGTCTGGGCTTTATCCTTCCGATAGTGCTGTGGCTGATAAACGCGGATAAAAGCGAGGCTGTAAACAAGCATGGCAAGAATATAGCAAACTTTATGTTGAGTATGCTTATTTACGTTGTTGTTGCTATTCCTCTGTGTTTTCTTATAGTCGGGTTCCTTATTCTTGGCGTGTTATTCGTCCTTGAAATCATATTTATTATCATAGCGGCAGTAAGAGCGAACAACGATGAGTATTGGGCTTACCCGTTAACTATCCGCTTCTTTTCATAAAAGTATATGATAGAAATTAT
>JAISKQ010000055.1 GCA_031260865.1 Prevotella sp. | reverse complement strand
AAACCTATTGAGGATCTTAACTTTTCGCTAAAAATAGACGGCGCTGCCGTTCAGTCCGCCAATACATCCGAAATGATACACCCCGTGAACAAAATTATAGCGTATGCCAGCCGCTTTTTTACATTGAAAACCGGCGACCTTATATTCACAGGCACTCCGGCGGGAGTAGGTAAAGTATTGATAGGAAATAAACTGACAGGAGAATTAGAGGGAGAACAGCTACTGGACATTAATATCTGTTGAACGAATAATGTTAAAAAATTAATACAAAACAATAAACAGTATAAAAAAAGGTTATCTATATACATTGAGGATTAAGGAAATTACGGTTCAAACTATAATTCACAACCTTTGCCGACAAATTAATTACTAAAAAAACAATAGAATAAATGAAGAGTTTTTTGAAAATAATATTGCTTATTAATATCTTTATTTGGACTGAGCTTGGCGTATTCGCTCAAGAAACGATGAATCCTATAACAGTAGCCGTACCGTCATTGGTCATCGCGCCCGACGCCCGAGGCGGAGGTATGGGAGACGCCGGCGTGGCAACAGCATCCGATGTATATTCCCAACACTGGAATCCGGCAAAATACGCGTTCAACCCAAGCAGGGCGGGTTTTGGATTGTCTTACACGCCTTGGTTAAGAAAGATTATTAACGATGTGGCTTTAGTTTATGGCGTTGGTTATTACAAACTTGGCAACGAGAACAATCAAGCTATAAGCGCTTCTATCCGTTATTTTTCTATTGGTGATGTGAACATTACGGATGGATACGGAAATTTCCTCAGCAGCGTCTCGCCTTACGAAATGGCTTTTGACGTGGCTTATTCCCGCAAATTGACGGAAACCTTCTCCGGAGCTGTCGCTGTACGTTATATCCGTACCGACTACACAGGAGCCACAGAGGGTACTTCGCCGGGCAACGCTTTTGCCGCGGATATCGCGGGTTATAATGAATCGTATATAAATATCGGTCAGTCTGAAAGTTTATTGAGTTTTGGCTTCAACATCTCGAATATCGGTACTAAAATATCTACGGACGGAGGTCCCCGAAATGATTATATACCAACCAATTTACGTTTAGGGGCTTCCATCATGTATCCGATGAATGATGTAAGTACTTTATCCGTTAGTTTGGATATAAATAAATACCTTGTGCCGACCCCTCCGATGTTGAGGGATCAGAAGGATGGCGAATCGAATGAAGATTATCAGGCTGTAAAAGATAAATATGGAAAGGATAGGGACAATTATCTGTCGGGAAATCCTATTTCCGGTATGTTTAAATCATTCGGCGACGCTCCCGGCGGTTTCTCCGAAGAGTTGAAAGAAGTAATGTGGTCTCTCGGCGCGGAATACGACTATGACAATAAATTCCGCGTGCGCACAGGTTTCTTCCATGAAAATAAAATGAAAGGTAACCGTCAGTATATGTCATTTGGCGCGGGATTCAAATTATCGGCGTTTCAGTTGGATGTGGCTTACATGATGGCTACGGCGCAACAAAACCCATTGGATCAGACGCTTCGTTTCTCTTTATCGTTCGACATCGACGGAATGAAAAATCTGTTTAAATAATTAAGTATAAGAAAGAGTATATTTTATAAATGAAGATACGTGTAGGTTTTGGCTATGATGTGCACCGGCTGGCGGATAATAGAGAGCTATGGCTTGGCGGAGTGAAGATAGAACATAGTCAGGGACTTTTGGGGCATTCCGATGCCGATGTACTTATCCATGCTGTTTGCGACGCCATTTTAGGGGCTGCCAACCTGCGGGATATTGGTTTCCATTTTCCTGACACAGCCAACGAATATAAAGGTATAGACAGTAAGATATTGCTGAAAAAGACATTGGAAGTCGTTTCGGAAAAAGGCTATCGAATTGGAAACATTGACGCGACAATATGCGCCGAGCGTCCTAAGATAAACCCGCATATACCGCGGATGCAAGAAGTGATGGCTGAAATACTTCAGGTCTCCGTGGATGATATATCTATCAAAGCGACAACCTCCGAAAAAATGGGGTTTGTCGGTCGTGAAGAAGGTTTTACCGCATACGCTGTCGCTTTAATAGAGAAAGAGTGATAATTAAACACAAAGCCGGAATGAGTGTGAAACCCATAGTCGAACTTACGGCTGATGGGTCTCACACTCTTTTTGTGCCCGAGCTAAACGAACATTATCATTCCGTAAACGGAGCGATACAGGAATCAACGCATATATTTATCAACGCCGGCTTGCTTCATTGCGAAAAGGACGCCGTCGATATTTTGGAAATTGGTTTCGGCACAGGGCTAAATGCCTTCCTCACCTTGTTAGCGGTAAAAGGGACGCGTAAAATGGTTCATTACACCGGAATAGAACTTTATCCTCTGTCCGAACCGATTATTCACGCGTTGAATTATCCCTGTAGATACGCCGAGCCGGACAGGGAATTGTATTATAAGTTGCATGACTCGAATTGGGAACAGGAAAACGAGATATCGCCCAACTTC
>JAISKQ010000011.1 GCA_031260865.1 Prevotella sp. | reverse complement strand
TTTAAATCTATTTTTATAGGAATACATTGTCCGTCTATTTCGCTGCATACCTGACCTCGTATATCCCCTTCGAGAACAAATGCCGCTTTATCGGTTATTTTTAGTCTTTGAACAAATGTCGCCTGATTTTCATAATAACCATATTCCATTTGGAATATATCGTCGTATTTCTTTTTCAACTTGGAATTAATGGCTTTGAGCTTGCCTATCTTGGTCGCCCCTTTCAGGCTTTCTATCGAGATTGTAGTAGGCATCGGTCCATCCTCAGGTACGGTAACGTCAAATATATGCCACGTAGGCTCTATACTGAATGTTGCCGTAAGCTCAACTTCGCTGTTCCCTTTATCGATAAGTTTGACTGACCATGAAGCCGATTCTTGGGCATAAACCGAAATGAGTGAGGTGATTGACAAAATCAACAAAGACACAGCTTTTTTCATAAAAAGGCCTATATTAATAATTATTAAACAAGATTCTCAAAGTTAAGAAAAAGAGCGCATACGAGACAAATAACAACATTGCTTTTATAATTAATTTGCGTATTAGAACCTGTTTTGCGAACTTTTAAGAACAAGATTTTGGATCAAGGGACGAAGGCTACTCAAATAGATCCGCGACCTTAACTAACCTTTCTTAACCATTCATCATGGACAATAAATAGCTGCGTCAAGATATTTTTATTACTTTCGTGGTAGTAAAAAATGATAGACCAAATTACCATAGACCGTATAATGGATGCCGCGCAAATAGTTGATGTGGTATCTCAGTTTGTTACGCTCAAGCGTAGGGGAATCAACTATGTCGGTTTGTGCCCATTCCATTCGGATAAAACCCCGTCCTTTTACGTTTCGCCGGCAAAAAATATATGTAAGTGCTTTGCTTGCGGCGAGGGAGGAACTGCCGTACACTTCATTATGAAGCACGAACAGTTGTCTTATTATGAGGCGTTGAAGTATCTGGCGAAGAAATTTAACATCGAAGTACAAGAAAGGGAACTTACCAACGAGCAAAAACAAGCTCATAATGAACGTGAAAGCCTTTTTATCCTCAACGATTTTGCCCGCACTTATTTTGTGAATATATTACACAGGCATATAGAAGGCAAGTCGGTAGGGATGAGCTATTTTAAAGAAAGAGGATTCAGGGACGATATTATAGAGAAATTCCAGTTAGGCTACAGCCTCGAACAAAAAGATGCTCTTTCACAAGAAGCCCTGAGGAACGGCTACAAAGAGGATTTCCTTATAAAAACAGGGCTTGCCATAAAAAGTGAGCATAACAACGCGATGATAGATCGTTTTCGCGGTCGCGTGATGTTCCCTGTACACACTTTATCCGGTAAAGTTATCGCCTTTGGCGGACGTATCTTAAAAAAGGTCGAAAATACAGGCAAATACATCAACTCTCCCGAAAGTGAAATTTACCACAAGGGAAACGAGCTATACGGGATTTACTTTGCCAAACAAGCCATATCGAAAGCCGATTGTTGCTATCTGGTAGAAGGATATACCGACGTTATATCGATGCACCAAGCTGGAATAGAGAATGTTGTGGCATCGTCAGGAACAGCTCTTACTCACGGGCAAATCAGGCTTATTCATCGTTTTACCGATAATGTGACGGTTCTTTACGATGGAGACGCCGCCGGCATAAAAGCCGCGTTACGAGGAATAGACCTGCTACTGGAAGACGGGATGAATATAAAAGTGGTGCTGCTCCCCGATGGAGAAGACCCTGATTCTTTCGCCCGCAAACAAAACGCCGAATCGCTGACAAAATATATAAAAGACCATGAGGTTGATTTTATCCGCTTCAAAACGAAGCTGTTACTGGATGACGCCGGTAATGACCCGATTAAACGGGCGAGTCTGATTTCGGATATTGTAAACAGCATATCCGTGATACCCGATAACATTATCCGGCGTGTTTATATACAGGATTGCAGCATGTTATTGGATATGGACGAACGTATCCTGATAGATGAAGTCAACAAAAAGCGATTGTCTCATCAGGAGAGGACTCCTCAACCATCTATACCTCCTGAGCAGTCGGCGCTAAATGTCGATTTATCGCAGCCGGTGGTTCGTTCGGGCAAAGCCGCTGTAAAGAAAACAAACATCGATAAGTTTGAACTGGCTATCCTATATTTCATTGTCCGCTACGGAATGGATATAGTGCTTGAAGGCGGGGATACCAATACGGTAACAGGCGATATGCCTACCACCGTGATAGACTGGGTGAAGTTTGACCTGCAACGCGACGGCTTCTGGTTTACCAATCCGTTATACATCGTCATCTTGGAAGATGCTATAAAGCAATCGGAGAATGAGGCGTTCAATCCAAGCCGGTATTTTCTGGCTCATACCGACGCGCAAATCAGCAAGATAGCGGCGGAACTGATAAGCGACAGGTATCAATTGAGCAAAATGTATATCAAGCAGTTTGGAGAGGATATGAAGAAAGAGGACACTCCTCTTGCCGAAGAGAAACACCTCTGGAAGAATGTACCCCGCGCCGTTACCGAATTGAAGGACGCGCATATATCCAACCAAATAAAAGAGATAAAATCCGAGATGGAGCAAAAGCAGAAAGCCGGCGACTGGGATGGAGCTATTGAGTTGATGCAGAAAATAAAAGAACTTGAGGAAATAAAGAAAATACTCGCTAAGGAACTGGGCGAGAGGATTATACTAAGGTGGTGAATCAATAACAAGTTAAAAAGGTGACAAAAGTGACACTTTTCAGATAAATAGAATTCAAGTTTACTAGCATGTTAGAACTCTTGTAAACTTGCAAGCTTGTAAACTCAAAACTTAAAAAAAGGTAACAAAGGTAACACTTTTTCCATCTGCTTTCTCTGTCTCTTTTTTCTTTCATCCTCTCATTGCCTTGTAACTCGTAACTCGTAACTATATCATTATTTCAAAGACCTTTTCAATCATCGCATCGCGCCGCGAATGGCTTATTGTTCAAAAAAAGTAACAAAAGTAACAGTTTTTTCAGAGTTCAAGTTTACTAGAATTTTAAAAAGTAACAAAAGTAACAGTTTTCAGTCATCATCGCTTTGCGCCATTCTTCGCTCTTGTAAACTTGTACACTCAAAGCTCATTACTTTCAACTTACTACTTCCAACTCTTCTTTATTGTAACTTATAACTCATAACTACTTTCTATTAGATAATTTTGTTTTTTTAAAATGACAAATTTAGGGGTGTTTTACAAAAAAAGTTGTTTTTCATACACACCTATTTTTACAAGGCTACGGGAGCGAGGAAAGCAAGCTAAACAGATGCAGTAAGAGGACGTTTGATGTCCTTTTGGATGTATATATATAATCCTAAAATTTTTGGCTTTATTTATATTTATTATCTTCTGAATATCAGACAAATGTATTACTACGATTGAAAAAATTCAATCAGCTTGTAATTTTGCTATGATTTTTTTTAATCTTTCCGTTGGCAAATGCGCTATGCCAAAATACATACTATATCCGTCATTAGATATAAGGCAACCTAAATCATCAGAAGAGAATTTCTCCACAAACTTCTTATATATTTCCTCCAAAATTTTCTGGGAAAGTGGAACAATCTTATTATTGCTATTACTGTAAAAAAAGTACTTTTGAGAACTTGGATCTGAATTTTTTAATAATGTCACGCCGAAGTTTTTTACTTCTTCATTCATTTTTAATTCCAGTAGATTTCCTATTTCTCCAATTAAATAAGTCCTTTCATCCATAATTTTCTCTTTTGCTTACCAATCCCCAAATAAGCGACCATAAAAAAGCGTGGGAACTGTTCTCTTATCCGTTTTCGAGGCTCTGGTAAGCCTAAAGTACAAATAAGCAACAGTCCCACGCCTTGATATAAAGACGTGGAACGCTCTGCTTATTATCCTGTACTTTGTTTGAATTTACCAGATTCCGAAAACAAGGATAATTAAACGCTTCGTTTTAATTTCGATAAGTCAAATCACACATAACGCTTTATGTCGTAATTCTATGTAAATATAAATAATTATTTCTTTGGATGCTTCTTTTGCGGTAAATATTTTTTCGGTTCTTTCAACAACTTCTTCAATGAGAAACGATCAACTGTCAGCTAAAAGCGAGCGGATTCTTATTACTTTCAGCTCATAACTTGCTATTTACAAGAAATTTATTATATCTTTGATGAGTTCGGACTTCCAATCTCATCGTTTCGTTTCGATAATTGGTAATTAGACAGTTACAAGTAGGGGGCGTAATGCTTACGCCCGATAGCTTATAGCCGTTAGTCTTTAGTGGCGCGAAGCGATGAAAGCGAATGGCGATAGTTGCTCTTAAATTATAAAACCGATGAAAAAACGTAGTCTATTCTTTTTTAGTTTAATGTTAGTATGCGCGACAATATGCGCGCAACAAACAATCAGTTTGCCGGTCGCCAAATTCAAAACCGGCGATGACGCGTCGTGGAAAGACAGGGACTTTAACGATGCAAGTTGGGAAACATTGAAAACCGGCGTCAATTGGGATTCGCAAGGTTACAGCGATTACGACGGTTATGCTTGGTATCGTATCCGATTTACCTTGCCGAAGGAATTACTCGAAAATTCGTACTACAAGGAACAATTGTCTTTCAATCTCTACAAAATCGACGATGATGACGAAACCTATCTCAATGGTAAATTGATAGGTAAAACCAAGGGCTGGAATAAATCGCGCTTATACGCGATTGAAGCCAACGACCCTGCTGTGCTGTGGGGACAAGAGAACGTGCTGGCTATCCGCGTGTATGACGGAAGCGGCGCTGGAGGAAATAACGAAGGAGTACCTTTTGTTTACGTTAATGATTTGATAGACGGGCTTCTTGTCAGTATAACGCCTGACGAGAAGGATAAAAAAGCGTGTAGCCTTACCTTGAAAAACACATATAAGGAGGCGCAAACCGGTTCGTTGCAAATCGCTGTTACCGGATCGAATGTCGACAAAACAACTACCGAAAAGGTACAGGTAAAACCGGGAGCGACGTTTGCCAAGAAAGTCGCTTATTCTGCCGTTATTGGTCAGCGGGTAAGAATTGACGTCACTTACACCGATAATAAAACCGGCAAGACAAAACAGGCGTTGTGCATTCCTGCCTACATCCTCACACCCGCCGCTTCGGCAGAGCCGGTAATCAACGGAGCCAAGGTGTTTGGAATCCGTCCCGGCTCACCGTTTTTGTTCAAAATAGCCGTTTCCGGCGAAAAACCGATCCTATATGAAGTAAAGAACCTTCCGCAGGGTCTCTCATTAGATAAAAACACGGGTATTATTACAGGAAAATTAGATAAGACGGGCGATTACAAAATGACTTTCGTAGCCGGCAATGCCAAAGGAAAATGCGAACGTGAATTTACGGTAAAAGTAGGCGAAACGTTAGCGCTCACACCGCCAATGGGTTGGAATTCATGGAACTGCTGGGGACCGAGCGTTACCGACGCCAAAGTTCGCAGTTCGGCGCAGGCTTTGAT
>JAISKQ010000289.1 GCA_031260865.1 Prevotella sp. | reverse complement strand
AGCGAGTTTTTTCGTTTAGCCTTTAAGCCCGTAGCGGGTCGGCCTATGAAGTGGGCGTTAAAGCGTTTTTGCTTCCTTTTGCGGCTTTGGGCAAAAGGAAGGCAAGCAATCTGTGATTGTGCGCAGGAAAAAGAACCAACAAAAAAGGACCAACGCTGTCTGAAAGACAGAATTTCTGAAAACTGTTACTTTTGTCACCTTTTTAGAATTCCAGTAAACTTGAACTCTAGTAAACTTGAATTCCGAAAAGTGTCACTTTTGTCACCTTTTTAGAAATCTAGTAAACTTGAAATCTAGTAAACTTGAATCCTGAAAAGTGTTACTTTTGTCACCTTTTTAGAGAAAAACATATATTCTCTTTCCAATCTCCTCAAGAAAAACACCCCTCTGTCCTTTGGGAAGGTTGGAGGGGTGTTTTGGGAGGGCTGATGGGAGCTATTATTTAGCTGTTGCTTTCACTCTCTCTTCCTGCGTCATAGCAGCAAGTTTTTTCACTTCGTTGACATCAAGTCCTAAACCTTCGGCTACACGTGTCCCATATTCCGCATGAGCCTTGTAGAATATAGCGGCCTGACGAAGCTGAATACGTTTAGCCGCGTTCTTTATATGAGCCACGATATTACCTACTAAGTTCGTTTTGTCATAGTCAGATAATACCTTGCCGTACAAATCCCCTGCCTGTACATAGTCCGCATCCGATAGTACATATTCGTGGCGGGCGGCCATTCCCGCGACATCAATCGGCGGAGTCGCGTATTTTTTATCAGGTTCGGCTCCATCGAAACTATTCGGATAGTAGTTAGGACCTGTATAGCTGTGCATATTCATTGCTCCATCGCGCTGATATGTATTCACTTGAGCCTTTGGCGTATTCACCGGAATCATGTCAAAGTTTGTCCCCAAGCGGTGGCGATGAGTATCCGGGTAGCTGAACACACGTCCCTGAAGCATTTTGTCCGGAGATACGGCAATGCCCGGTATGAGACTTCCCGGAGAAAAAGCAGCCTGTTCTACTTCCGAGAAGTAGTTGTCCGGATTACGGTTCAACACCATTTTACCAATAGGAATCAGCGGATAATCCTTTTGAGACCACACTTTTGTTACATCAAAGGCATCGAATTTATAACCGGGGGCTTCCTCCGGTCTCATGATTTGAACATATACGCTCCATGAAGGATATTCGCCTTTCTTTATACTCTCAAATAAGTCGCGAGTCGCATGATCGGGATCTGTTCCTGCCAGTTGGGACGCTTCTTCCCTTGTCAGATTCTTTATGCCCTGATCGGTTTTGAAATGGAGCTTAATCCAGTGATATTCGCCTTTTTCGTTATACCACATATATGTATGGCTCGAAAATCCGTGCATGTGGCGGTATGAAGCGGGAGTTCCCCTGTCCGAGAACAGGATTGTCGCCTGATGGACACTTTCTGGCGTCAATGACATAAAATCCCAGAAAGCATCGGCGTCATCCAGGTTTGATGCCGGATTCTTCTTCTGCGTGTGGATAAAATCAGGGAATTTGATGGCATCGCGGATAAAGAACACAGGGGTATTATTACCCACCATATCGTAGTTGCCGTCTTCGGTGTAGAATTTAACGGCGAATCCGCGAGGGTCTCTCGCGCTGTCGGCAGAACCGCGTCCTCCTCCAACCGTAGAGAACCGGACAAATACTTCCGTCTTTTTCCCAACTTGTGATAAAAATGAAGCACAAGTGTATTTCGTCAGGTCATTTGTCACTTCAAAATAGCCGTGCGCTCCTGCACCTTTGGCATGTACAACGCGTTCGGGAATCCTTTCCCTGTCAAAATGCGCCAGTTTTTCAACAAGATGGGTGTCTGACAAGAGCGTTAGATCAGGATTTTGAGTAGTCATTGAGGCTTGATCGCTGCTAACCGGGATTCCTTGGTTAGTGGTCATTCTTTTCTTTTTTTCTTCCATATAGATTAAAGTTTATAAAAAGGATTAATCTATTTTAAACAAGGAGGAAAGATAAAAAGTTCAGCTATACTGAATTAAAAAGGCTATCTTAACTAATAGACAGCCTCCATTCTATTATTTATTAGCCACAAAATATTACATTCTCAATCTCATGCCGGCAAGTATGGTGTCGGGTTTCAAGGTCATCACGCTTCGCATTTCCCCTGCCATGCACAATCCGCATTGGTCGCATACGCCTGTGTATTTACCATTACAAGTATCTAAGCGCGTCCCATCCGCCAATATGAAATTTGAGATCCAGCATTGCTTCTTAAAGCGATTGTGCTTCATTAGCTTTAGCCCTGAAACGGAATTCATGATAGGGTATTTTCTCTTCTTGTATTGGATTATCTTGTCTATTATCTGACAACGGATATTCCAATCAAGGTACAGGTCATCGCCCTCGACTCCGCCAAAAGGAGTGTGAAAATTGATGGATATGGATTTGATATACGGGTTATTCTTCACAAATTCGATTGTCTCATCCACGGAGGTGTAATTAGCCGAATTTACGACCATATTCACACTCAGGTCGGAATGTCCCGAATCTTCGATATTTTTCACTAAACGGTCGAAAACGCCTTTGCCTCTGATCTCATCATGGTACTTACCCAATCCGTCCAGACTTACCCATATAGAGTCGGCTCTCAGGTTTGGAAAAGGGCGAGCGGCATTAGTCGTGACTGTTGTGGAGAAAAAGCCGATCTCCTTAGCCAAATCCAACAGGCTATTCAGATCATGTTCTTCATCATGCCACAAGGTTGGTTCCCCGCCTTCGAAATCGACGAAGCGCGAGCCTTCGTCATAACAATATTGTAGCTCATCTCGTATTTCTTCATACGTCTTTATATTCGGGTCTTTACGCGCGTAAACGCTGCAATGCTTACAAGTAAGGTTGCATTTATCCGAAATAAAGATAACGGATTGAAGGGGTTTCTTACGACCTAAGAACTTAGCTCTTAGAAACCAAATAGGAAGGTATAGGGTAGAATTCATTCTTTCGGGTTTATAAAATGATACATAAAATGATTATGATAAAACAAAAGGACGATAATAAGTTACGAGCCAGATACCACCGAATCATAAACCAGTCGATGCCGATAGCCTGTAATCTTTCCCAATTAGCCATTGGTCCCATCCATTTTTGAGGTTCAAACTTATGGTCGGGATTTTTTACAAACTCCACCATCATGTAGAACAGGTAGGCTGCCAAAGGGAAAGTTATAAAGAGCAACAAATATAATAGAGGTATATATCCTAAAATGACTCCTAACGATATAATTACATAAGGTGTGAACAAGATAAGAAACAGAGCGACCAGCATCCACTTTTTATTATTGAGCAATACAGCCAAGGTATGTTTACCGATCTCTTTGTCCGGCTCGAAATCTAATATCGAATGGACATAAACAATATTAGCGACCAACAAACCAACAGGTATGGAAATGAGTACAATCATCATATTGATAATACCGCAAGCCGCGTAAAATGTACCCAACATCGTCATAGGACCAAACATAACACCTATAAGCAGTTCGCCCAGTCCTCTGTAACTAAAGCGAAACGGCGAGCCTGAATACGAAATACCGAGGATGGCTGTTAGAATCATAAAATACAAGATGCCAACACCTCTGTAATAGAGCAAGATTCCACCGATACAGAGAGCTATACCGCAGATAACGCAACAAGCCAGCAGCAGATCTTTGACATTTGCTGAACCATCAGTCAGATAGACGCATTTACCGATGCGGGCGCGGAAACCTTTATGTACCAGATGATCCCTATAATCAGATTTTTTCTTCTTGTAATCGAAATAATCATCGAAAAGGTTTAAGCCCAAATGCCCCAAAATTACGCCAAACAAAGCGAATATAGCTAATGGAAATGAAAAACCGTCATTAGAATATGCCAGAAATAGGGCTAATATCGCAGGCATCACACTTTGCGGCAAAGATTGCGGACGGGCATTCTTAAACCAGAAACGAAGCGTATAAGAAATTGATTTCATCGACAAAGTTGTTTTTAGTTGATTCGGAATGCGAAAATACCAAAAATTTAAAAATTAACCATCATTTTTCTTGATTTCAATAGAGAAAATAGATAGAGTAAAAAGCAGAAAACACTCCGCTTCCTTATTTCTTCATATTAGCTCAAAATAGACAAGCCTGTTTAACGGAACATCCACTGTTATGGTCTGCCCTCCTTTGTATGTCTTACCTAAATCGTCTTTCCATCTCCCTTTCGGTAATTTTATGGTACGCGTATTACTCACTGTCACAACAGGCGCCACCAGATACTTATCACCAAGCATAAACTGATCTTTACATTCTGCAAAACCCTCATTGGGAAAGGAATAATCCATGTGTCTGATGATCGGCTCTCCTGTCTTCGCCGATTCTTTCGCGCGATTCAGGATATAGTTCCCGAATTTTTTGTGTAGAAGCGCCATTTCGCGAACTATAGTTATATGCTCCTTATCGAGTACGCGCCACGGCGCAACCGAAAACTGCATCATTGGCATCAGTGCATGTACTTGTGCCGAACGGACAATGAGCCGTTGATCAAATTCATCATCTTTTATATTTAAGAATGCTGAATATTGCCCGCCGCCAATCATATCGGGACAAGTATAGGCATAGCCTAACAATCCGGCGGCAATCATTTCGGGTATGAGAATCTTAACTGCATCCCACGAATAGTTCTTATCGCCAAGGCGTTGAACAAGGGGTTGTCCTCCCATTTTCCAGCCGGCGCGGTATTCATTAAATGGGAATTGCAATCCTATTTTTGCCCATGCTAATGTGTGATCTACCGACGTGGCGTCTTCTTTATAGCTGTCTATATTACGCGGATTGTAAAAAGAATTATCACCCGCGTCAAATTTAAAACCGTCGATGCCATATTCGTTTTGCATATCTTTCAATAGCCCAACAAAGTAATTAAATGCTTCGGGGTTAGTCAGGTCATAACACGCGCTTTGTCCATTCCACCACTGAATAATAGCCGGAGCTTGCGAATTCTTCTTCTTAAGGAGATAACCTTTGCCTGATAAGTATCTGTATTCCTTGCTATCCGCGCTTACAAAAGGACATACCCACAGCATCACTTTAAAGCCCATATCGTGCAGTTTTTTAATCATGCCTTTAGGATCGGAGAACTTTTCAGGGCGGAACTCAAAATTCCCATAATATTTCTGCCAATTGTCGTCTATCATCAATACCCCTACCGGAAAACCATTGTCGACAATAGCCCGCGCATAGTTTAGTATATCTTTTTCATTCTGATTATACATGAGTTCTATCCATGTGTTGTACTGGGGCATGGTAAAAAATAAAGAATCAGGAAGTGTGCCTGTTGGGGGAAAATACTTATTGCTTGCCGCTAAATAAGCGTCTTTAAGCGTTTTTCCACCTTGTTTTACCTCTATCCGGTCGTACTTTGATTTTAGCTTTAATACATTCCGCCCAATCTCAAACCAAAAAGGCTGATCACTCCATATATATCGCCCCTTATCGGACACAAACAAAGGAACTACCTGATTATTATCATTTTGCATAGCCAAATCAAATTCCTTGACAGTATTCAGATATGGCATTCGCGAACCGTATGCAACGACACCTCCCCACCAATATTCATCGGGGTCGAAAGTAATGCTATTCTCGAACAGTTGTTGGCTATGAGCATTGATACATGTTAATAGGAAAGCAAGGAATAGAATTTTTTTCATTGTTCGGTAAATTTATTTTACATAAAATTCGGTTGGAATCACAAAATGCGGCAACTACCAACACTTAGCATTACAAAGTTACAAAGATATATTGTGCAGAAATAGTTAATGTTAAACAAAAAGGTGACAAAAGTAACAGTTTTCAGTAAGTAGTTTACAAGAGTTCAAGTTTAATAGAGTTCAAGTTTACTAGAATTTTAAAAAGTAACAAAAGTAACACTTTTGGGTAACACCGCATCGCTTTGCGCCATTCTTCGTTCTTGTACACTTGCAAGCTTGTAAACTCAAAAACTTAAAAAGGTGACAAAAGTAACAGTTTTCAGACATCATCGCTTCGTACCATTTCGTCGTTCTTGTAAACTTGTACACTTGCAAGCTTGTAAACTCAAAAGCTTAAAAAGGTGACAAAAGTAACACTTTTCGATCAATCATCGCTTCGTACCATTTCGTCGTTCTTGTAAACTTGTACACTTGCAAGCTTGTAAACTCAAAAACTTAAAGAGGTGACAAAAGTAACAGTTTTCAGACATCATCACTTCGCGTCATTCTTCCTAATTCTTCATTCTTTCTCGTAACTATTTCAATATATCAAAGACCTTTTCAGCGTACAAACAGCAACTAATGGTGAATTTAAAAAAAAGTAACAAAAGTAACAGTTTTCGGGTAACACCGCATCGCTTTGCGCCATTCTTCGTTCTTATACACTTGCAAGCTTGTAAACTCAAAAACTTAAAAAGGTGACAAAAGTAACAGTTTTCAGACATCATCGCTTCGTGCCATTTCTTCGTTCTTGTAAACTTGTACACTTGCAAGCTTGTAAACTCAAAATTTATTACCCATTACTCAAAACTTTCAACTCTTCTTCTTGTAACTCGTAACTTGTAACTTGTAACTCCTCTATATTAGATAATTTTTTTTTATTTTGATGACAAAATTAATGGTTAATACGAATAAGTATTGAATAAATCAACTTAAAATCAACAAATTACAAAACACAAGAAAAAAAATGTTTTTTAGAGACTGTTTTAATTTTCAGCAATTATATACTATGCCATATATGCGGCTGCGAATATCAATCAGGTCGCGCTCGACATTCAGGTTTCCGTACGACATCAGTTTCATAGGGATGGCATTCCCATCGTTGCGATATGCCGGTTGCAGGTATTGCACATTCTCCCACAAACGGAATCCCAAGCGTTGGTAAAAACCGATACGGCGTTCCGACAATATAGTCGCGGGCAATTCGACTTCCAAGATAATAGGCTTGGAGGCTTGCATAAACAGTTCCATGACCTCGCGACCATATCCGATATTCCGAAACCCGGGTGAAATGGCGAAATGCTCGGCAAATACAAACTCATCCAAATCCCAATAGGTAAGGAATCCGACCGGTTGTCCACCCTCTATCGCCACCGATATGACAAACGGAGAATCGCCCCTGTACAAGTCTAACATGGTCTCCACAGGACGGCGTTCGCTTCGTGGAAATGACTCTATATACAGATTCTCCACAAATGACAGTTCATCATGATTCGATAAATCTAAATCTCTAATTTCCATCCTTTTCTTTTTTAGCTGTTCGTTTTCGGGAGGTGGATCACCTGCTTACTTCTTTCAAATACCCATCTTCGCATTTAATAATTCGACCGGGGTACTTCTGCACTACGGCATAATTATGCGTTGACATCACAACGGCTGTTCCGCTCTCTGCTATCGTATGCAAGAGCTGTACGATCTGGCTGCCCATTTCAGGGTCGAGGTTTCCGGTAGGTTCGTCCGCCAATATAATCTTCGGTGAATTGAGCAACGCGCGGGCAATCACAATACGCTGCTGTTCTCCACCCGATAGCTCATGAGGCTTCTTATAACCTTTATTCTGCATACCCACCTGCGTCAGCACCTCATTGATACGCAAATCAATCAGCCCTTTATTCTTCCAACCGGTAGCACGCATCACAAACTCCAGGTTTTTTTCGGCGGAACGGTCTATCAACAATTGAAAATCCTGAAAAACAATCCCCACCTTCCGGCGTAAATAAGGGAT
>JAISKQ010000288.1 GCA_031260865.1 Prevotella sp. | reverse complement strand
GAATATTTTGCTTTTCTCTTGATCCCTGCGACCTTTATTTTCGACATAATGTTTAGATTTCTCTCGTATTCCCTTAATTAATTATTTATAAATTGTTCTGCTTTCTTTATATCTTCGACATGATCCACATCCACGATTTTAGCAAATGGATAGGCTTTCAGGCGCAGTTTATCCGCGACCAACTGCCGCTGAAAATTACGCATGCGGGATTGTCCCGTTTGTATGGACGCTTCCAACGTGTCGATCGCTTTTGGGGTTAATCCGTAAATTCCCCCTGAAATATATTTACAGTCTTCCGATTGGTCAAGAAAACCTGTTATAGACATCCTTTCGTCCACTTCAACATATAATGGCTTTTCGTCGTCGATGAAATCTGTGACCGCCATCATTCCGTCACACTCCGAGTCATTTCTAAAAGCTTGAATATAACCGGAAAACTCATCTTCCTTAAAGATTGTATCAACTGTGGTTAAACAGAATTTATCATTCCTCAGAAAGTCGCGAAGTTCAAAAAAACTATGCATGGAACTTGGTGTGGATTTTACAATAACATTAAAAGGAACATCCAATTTCAGATTCTTAAGATAATCTTGTACTTGGATCATTTCTTCATTCACAATGACGCTGATGGAAGAAGCATTGTTCTTGAGAAAAATATCTATCAACCGACGGATCATTTCAACTCCGTTTAGCTTTACCAAAGGTTTCGGCAAAGTAACGCCTTCTTGAACAAGTCTTGATCCTTCTCCGGCGGCTATAATAGCGTAATTCATATACTTTAACTTATTTTTAACTAAAATGTATTCTTATATTATTCTTCTTCTTTGGTCAGGTCGATGCTTTCATCTCCGCCTCTCTCTACATACAGTTTTTTCAAGGGATTGGCAGCCGCTTTATCGTATTCTTTCCTGTTTTGGAAAGTATCGATCGCCATGTATATAGCCTGACGGAAAGATTCTTCGGATGCTTTGTTTTGTCCGGCTATATTATACGCCGTCCCGTGTGCAGGCGAAGTGCGTATGATAGGTAACCCCGCCGTGAAGTTTACACCGTCTTCCATTACCAATGTTTTGAAGGGTGCAAGTCCCTGGTCATGATACATCGCCAGAATGCCGTCGAACTTAGAATATTCGCCTGAACCAAAGAACCCATCGGCAGGATAAGGACCAAAACAAAGGATTTTCTTTTCTTGCAGTTTGTTTAACGCAGGAATAATAATTTCGTTTTCTTCATTCCCCAGCAATCCGTTTTCTCCGGCATGAGGATTCAGCGATAAAACGGCGATGCGCGGCTTTTCCACTCTGAAATCGCGTTTGAGGCTTTTCTCAAAGCGTATGGCTGTATCTATTATTTTCTCTTTTGTAAGCGTTTTAGGTACTTCCGACAAAGGTATATGTCCTGTGACAAGCGCCACACGGAGCGTATCCTTTACCAATATCATCAGGCTTTTGTCTCCATCCTTACCTAAACGTTCTTCCAAATATTCGGTATGTCCGGGGAATAGGAAATCTTCGCGTTGGATATTATGTTTATTGATGGGAGCCGTCACAAGGACGTCTATCGACCCGTTTTTTAGGTCGGCGACTGCTTTTTCCAGCGCCAAATAAGCTGCTTCTCCCGCTATTGGCGTCGGCTGCCCTAACTCAACTTTTGTTTCCTCATTGATGCAGTTTATAATATTCACCTTATTTAATACAGCGTCGTTTACACTACTTATTTGATTAAAGGACACCGGTTGTAAATCCATCGCCTTACGGTGATATGACGCTATCTTCGCCGAACCGTATAAAACGGGGATGCACATTTCAGCCATGCGAATATCCGCGAAAGTTTTCAGGATAACTTCATATCCTATTCCGTTTATATCACCTTGTGTTATACCTACTTTTATCATATATATTTTAGTTACGAGTTACGAGTCGCGAGTTACAAGAACAAGAATACGCAACCGAATTAATCTTTCTTACTTTTCATAGTCGATAACATGCCGCATGCAGCGAAAATATCCTCGCCGCGTGATGCCCGGATTGTGCTGGTGACGCCTTTACTTGTCAGATAGTCGCGAAAAGCTTCCATTTTTTCTTTTGTGGAAGATTTCAGATTGACGTCAGGTATCGCGTGAAAACGAATCAGGTTTACCCTGCATTCGATTCCTCTCAGCATCTGCGCCAACTCCTTAGCGTGTATCAGGGAGTCGTTAAAGTTATCAAACATAATATATTCAAAGGATAATCGCCGTTGTTTTGACCAGTCGTATCGCCTTAGCAAGTCAATTACTTCCGCTATCGGGAATGCTTTCTCGGCAGGCATAATAGAAAGGCGTTGTTCTCTTTCGGGACTGTGAACGCTGATGGCAAGATGCGCGTTGCTTTCATCCAAAAAACGTTTCAATTTAGGCGTTACGCCTGTCGTGGAAACGGTTATGCGTTTAGGACTCCAAGCCATGCCATAATCCGCCGTCATTATATCAAGCGTCTTTTTCAATTCTTCATAGTTATCCAAAGGCTCGCCCATTCCCATAAAAACCACATTGGTCAAGTTTTCCGATTCGCGCGTCGAATAGATTTGATTCAATATTTCATTGGCTGTAAGGTCTCCGTTGAAACCTTGCTTACCGGTCATACAGAACAAACAGTTCAGTTTGCAACCTACCTGAGAAGATACGCAGAGCGTAGCCCTGTCGTCTTCGGGTATCATAACGGACTCAATCAGTTTTTCTGTTTCCGTCTTAAATAAGTACTTTACCGTGCCATCCGCAGACTGCTGAAATTCGAGAGGGATATACCTTCCCACGTCATATTTTTCAGACAACAAAGCTCTGTTTGCCACAGAGATATTCGTCATTTCGTCTATTGATGAAATACGTTTTTTATAGACCCAATCCGCAATCTGTTTTGCCGCAAATCGAGGAAGAGCGCACTCGCCGACTACGCCATAGAGTTCGTCCATAGCCATACCGAGCAAGTGTTGTTTTTTAGTCATCTTTTTTAGTTACAAGTTACGAGTTACAAGTTACGAGTAAAGTCAGACATCAGAGGTCTTGTCGCTCGTAACTTGTCATTCGTGACTATTTTTTATAATCTTTTTTTAATAGCTTCGCTTTCTTTTTCAAATCCAGGTTTGTCGAGAAGGGCGAACATATTCTTTTTGTAAGCCTCTACGCCCGGCTGATCGAATGGATTCACATTTAAGATATATCCGCTGATACCGCAAGCTTTTTCAAAGAAATAGAGCAGTTGCCCGATGCAGTACGCGTTCAGTTTAGGTATTTCCACTTTGATGTTAGGGACGCCGCCGTCCACATGAGCTAACTGTGTTCCCAGCTCAGCCATTTTATTGACAAAGTCGATGTGTTTTCCCGCGAGAAAGTTCAATCCGTCAAGGTTTTCCTCATCGGTTGGAACCGTCAACGATTCGTTCGGTTCTTTCACGGAGATAACAGTTTCAAATATAGAACGTTCACCTTCCTGTATCCATTGACCCATTGAATGCAAATCGGCTGTGAAATCAACGGCGGCATTAAAGATGCCTTTGTGTTCTTTACCTTCGCTTTCGCCATAAAGTTGTTTCCACCATTCCGCGATATAATGCAATTTAGGATTGAAGTTGGCTAATATTTCTATTTTTTTGCCTTTCTTATACAATTCGTTACGGGTAACGGCGTATATTTCAGCCGGATTCTTTTCAAATGGCACGCTTGGGGCTGTTTCTTTTTCCATATAGGCAGCTCCTGCCACTAATTGGCGAATATCAATGCCCGCCAAAGCGATAGGCAACAAACCCACAGGGGTTAATACGGAATAACGTCCGCCTACATTATCCGGAATTACATATTTCTTAAATCCTTCTTTTGTAGCTAATGTGAACAAAGCTCCACGCGCGGCGTCTGTAATAGCTACAATGCGGTGTTTCGTCTCTTCTTTTCCAACTGTTTTTTCGAGTTCGGCTTTCAGTACGCGGAAAGCCAAAGCCGGTTCGGTTGTTGTTCCCGATTTGGATATATTGATGATACCGAATGATTTGCCTTTCAGGTATGCCAACAATTCTACTATATAATCTTCGCCTATGTTATTCCCGGCGTACAGGATAACAGGATTTTTACGGTCTTTTTGCAACCAGTCGAACGCATTTGACAAAGAGTCGATTACAGCACGAGAACCTAAATAGCTGCCGCCGATTCCCACAAGGACAATCGCTTCGCATTTTGCGCTCAACGCCGCGGCTGTGTCTTCGATGTCTTTGAGTTGCGCGTCGGTAATAGAAGAAGGCAGATTTAACCAACCTAAAAAGTCGTTGCCTTTACCTGAACCGTTGTGTAACGCTTCGTTGCATTTCTTCGCAAGCGAGGCTTGGTTGTTTATATCATCTTGGCTTATGAAGCCTAATGTATTGCTAATGTTTAATTTTATGACCTTTTCCATAACCTTTATTTAGTTTTGTGATTTTTATTTTAATACTTGTTCTCTCAAAATCTTTATTTCCTCACGCGCGGGAGCGTTTTCGTATAGGACGCGATAAACCATATCGGCGATAGGAATGCTGATGTTATATTTATCGTTTATTTCCTTCACGCACTTTGTTCCATAATAGCCTTCGGCGATCATCTCCATTTCCACTTGCGCGGCTTTGACGGAATAACCTTTCCCTATCATGGAGCCGAACGTGCGGTTGCGGCTGAAACTGGAGTAGCAGGTCACCAGCAAATCGCCAAGATAAGCGGAGTCCTGTATATTTTGTTTGATAGGCGACACGATGTCGACAAAACGTTCCATTTCGGATATGGCATTGGATACCAGCACCGACTGGAAATTATCTCCATACTTCAACCCGTGGCAGATACCCGAAGCTATCGCGTACACGTTTTTCAATACGGCGGCAAGTTCTATCCCTGCCACATCGTTCGATACGGACGTCCGCACAAACCTGTTATTGAATATCCGCGCTATGATTTGCGCTTTATTGATGTCGGAGCAAGCTATTGTAGGGTATGTCAACCGTTCTAATGCTATTTCTTCGGCATGACAAGGACCACCCACGATCGCCATATTTTCAACGGGAACGTTGTAATATTGGGTCAGATAATCTGTCACAAGCAGATTTTCGGGAGGGATAATGCCCTTTATTGCCGATATAATAAATTTATTGCTGATTTTGGTTTTCAGTTTGTCCAGATGGCTTTTAAGAAAAGGAGACGGAACGGCCAAAATCAAGGTGTCGGATTCTTCTACAACCCGGGTAATATCAGAATAGAACGTAATCCTATCGAGATTAAACTCCACATTCGATAAGTAGCTCGGATTATGTCCGGTTTTCTTAAATTCTTCAATTTGTTCGGGACGGCGCATGTACCAATTTATATGCTTCTCGTGATTGAGCATAATTTTTGATAACGCGGTAGCCCAAGTGCCACCTCCTAATACTGCTATTTTACCGGGAAAACTCATTTTTTTATTTTAGTTACAAGTTACGAGAAAATTAAGAATTAAGAATAAAAAATTCATAATTACTCATTAAATTTTGCTTACCCATTCCGCTACAACCTCAACCGATGGCAAAGCCAATTCCAGTTTGTATTTCTTATTGATTTCTCCTATGTCTTGCCTGATTTTCTGAGGGTTTATATCTTTCATGCTTTCCACTGTGAAATATCCTGCTTTTTGCAATATGGGAACCAACTCTTCGGCGATACCCAGTTCGGTATATTTGGCGGGCGCGTCTTTCTTCGGGGTTTTTTCCGGGCGCATTTGCGGGAAGAACATTACTTCCTGGATGCTTTCCTGTCCGGTCATGAACATTACCAACCTGTCCATACCGATGCCGATACCGCTTGTGGGAGGCATCCCGTATTCCAGGGCGCGTAAGAAGTCCTGATCGATAAACATCGCTTCGTCGTCTCCTTTTTCGGATAGTTTCAACTGATCTTCGAAGCGGATTCGCTGGTCGATAGGGTCGTTCAGTTCGGAATAGGCATTCGCCAATTCCTTACCGTTTACCATCAATTCAAAACGTTCCGTTAAATCGGGATTATTCCTGTGTTTTTTTGTCAATGGAGACATTTCCACCGGATAGTCGATAATAAATGTAGGTTGAATATAATTGCCTTCGCATTTTTCGCCAAAGATCGCATCTATCAGTTTGCCTTTGCCCATTGTTTCATCCTGCTCAACGCCTAACTGGTCGCAGGCGTCGCGAAGTTGGGCTTCATCCATCCCGCTGATGTCAATACCTGTGAAATGCTTGATGGAATCTATCATTGTGACGCGCGGATATGGCGCTTTGTAATCAATCTCGTTGTCGCCCATTTTCACCTTCGTAGCGCCATGCACATCGGTGCATATCTTTTCCAGCATACGTTCGGTAAAGTCCATCATCCAGTTATAGTCTTTATAAGCGGCGTAAAATTCCATGACGGTAAATTCAGGGTTGTGCGTTCTGTCCATCCCTTCGTTGCGGAAGTTGCGGGAAAATTCATATACGCCGTCAAATCCGCCGACGATAAGGCGTTTTAGGTAAAGCTCGTTCGCTATACGTAAATATAGAGGAATGTCCAACGCGTTATGATGGGTGATGAACGGACGCGCCGTGGCTCCTCCCGGAATGCTTTGCAACACGGGCGTGTCCACTTCGATATACCCGTATCCGTTCAGAAATTCACGCATCGAGTTGAATACCTTCGTTCTTTTGATGAATACATCTTTTACCCCTTCGTTCACGATAAGGTCGACATAACGCTGACGATAACGTTGTTCCGGGTCGGTGAAGCCGTCGTAAGTAACTCCGTCTTTCACTTTGACCACAGGGAGCGGACGAAGCGATTTGCCCAGAACGGTCAATTCTTCGGCATGTACGGATATTTCGCCCATCTGCGTGCGGAAAACAAAGCCTTTGATACCGACAAAGTCGCCAATATCCAACAGTTTCTTGAAAACGGCGTTGTAAAGCTCTTTGTTTTCATCCGGACAAAGGTCGTCACGGGATATGTAAACCTGAATACGTCCTTCCGCGTCTTGCAGTTCCATAAAGGAAGCCTTGCCCATGATACGGCGACTCATGATTCGTCCCGCCAAGGATACATAACGGCGTTCCGCGTCGTCACTGAAATTGTCTTTGATTTCGGTAGAATACGCGTTTACTTCATACAATGCCGCCGGATATGGCTCTATACCTAAATTTCTTAACTCTTCTAAACTTTGTCTGCGAATGATTTCCTGTTCGCTTAATTCCAATATATTCATTATTAATCTATCTTCAGATTTTGTATTTCAATAAAAATAACTTTTTCGTATAAGAATAACCTCGCAAAGTTAGACATTTAATTGCAAATTGATGTGAAATTTTCCACTTTAAATGTAAACGGATTGAATCTTCTCTTATTTTTGTAAATTTGCAGGACTAAAATTAAAACGTATGAAAAATAAATTAATTCTATTATTCATCCTTTTTATTTGCATTATTCAGGCAGCACCCGCCTCCAATGTAAAACATGTGATCCTTATCGGCTGCGACGGATTCGGCGCTTACGCCTACGAAAAAGCGGATATGCCCAACTTGAAAAAACTGGCGGAAAACGGTGTTTGGTCAACAAAAGTAAGGACTGTATTACCGTCTTCCAGCGCCGTCAACTGGGCTTCCATACTAATGGGCGCAAGCCCTACCCTGCATGGATACACCGAATGGGACAGCAAAACGCCGGAGATACCTTCGGTAATAACCGGCAAATACGGCAAATTTCCATCTATCTATACTCTGTTGAAAGAACAAAATCCACGGAGCAAGACGGCTGCTATTTATAGTTGGGAAGGCATCGGATATTTGATTGAAAAAGAGCTTGTGGATTTCGTTATACCAACTCATTCGAACGAAGACCTGACGGCGGATACGGCTGCTTACATCATAAAAACGGAGAAACCCACATTTACATTCATTCACTTTGACGAGCCTGACCATACCGGACATGGAACAGGGCATGATACCCCTGCTTATTACGATGTCTTGAA
Source organism: Prevotella sp. (assembly GCA_031260865.1). Taxonomy (GTDB): domain Bacteria; phylum Bacteroidota; class Bacteroidia; order Bacteroidales; family Dysgonomonadaceae; genus Dysgonomonas. Next base: position 2,380 of record JAISKQ010000288.1, on the reverse strand, counting down.
GAAAGTGGATGAACGGATAGGCAAAATAGTTCAGGCGGTGAAAGACGCGGGGATAGAAAAGGAGACCGTTATTATGGTGGTCGCCGACCACGGCGGGATTGACAAAGGTCATGGCGGAAAGTCCTTGCAGGAAGTACAAGCGCCCCTTGTGATATGCGGGCGGGGAATGAAAAAGGGGCACGAATTGGAAAGTGTCATTGTCAATTACGACCATGCCGCCACAATCGCCCGCGTGTTTGGGCTGAAAAGGCCGCAGGCTTGGCGGGGACAGCCTATTGAAGAAGCTTTTGGAAAATAGCCGGAAATCAGCGAACCGCCAATAACTTATAATTCATAATCGGCGGAACCAACGCAAAACAAAAGGAAGATAGCATCGTTTTTCTAAGTTTCTGATTGTAATTTTAGTAGACTTTTGTGATTGGCGTATGCCGTTTGTTTCTAAGTAGTTTTAAATTTTTATATACGCATTTGTAAATATTGATATTTTCATGTAAGTTTGTAGGCTATTTTAGTCAAGAAGGAAATGGGGAAGTTGTATATAATTCCTACGCCGGTAGGTAACTTAGAGGATATTACATTCAGGGCGATAAGATTACTCAAAGAGGTATCTCTTATCTTAGCGGAAGATACCCGTACCACCGGAATACTTCTGAAGCATTTTGATATACAAAACAAGATGCAATCTTACCATAAATTTAATGAACATCAGGCTGTCGCCCATATAGTTGATCGCATAAACGCGGGCGAAGACATGGCGTTGGTGTCCGACGCGGGAACACCGGGAATTTCCGATCCGGGTTTCCTCATCGTAAGAGAATGCGTCGGCGCGGGTATTCATGTCGAATGTTTGCCCGGAGCCACCGCGTTTGTTCCGGCTCTTGTGGCGTCGGGTATTCCGTGCGACAGATTCTGTTTCGAGGGTTTTCTCCCCCAGAAGAAAGGACGGATGACGCGACTGAAAACACTGGCGGATGAACCTCGGACGATTGTCTTGTACGAATCGCCGCACAGGGTTCTGAAAACATTGACGCAACTGGCTGAATACATGGGCGAAGAACGTTATGTGGCCACTTGCCGCGAAATATCGAAAAAGTTTGAGGAAATTTTGAGGGGAACGTTGAAAGATATATTATTACATTATACGATGAACGAACCACGAGGTGAATTTGTTATAATCCTATCGGGAAAGAATGACTAATAATTTAACAATAAAATAAAATCTAACATTTTAAACATTTGAATATGAAAAGATTAATAATAGGATGCGCTTGCCTGATGGCTCTCGCGTCATGTAATGTGAAAAATTCGGATGAATACAAGGCTTTGCAAGCCCAAAGGGACTCGTTATTGCACATGTCGGCACAAAGCGATACAGAGTTGTCGGAAGTAAACGGCTTGATTAATGATGTGGAAGAAAATTTCAGACAAATCAGAGAAGCTGAAAAATTCTTATCTATCGAATCGAAGACAAAAGGAGAAATGTCGAATGATACTAAAACACGTATCAAAGACAATTTTGAAATGATCAATGAGATACTGAAAAAGAATAAAGCCGACATAGCCAAGTTGAACCAAAAATTGAAGAGCAACTCAGGTCAAATGTCAGGATTGAAAGCGACTATCGAACGCTTAAACGCGGAATTGACGGATAGAGGAAATACAATAGTGGAGTTACAAAAATCATTGTCGACCCGCGATGCCCAAATCGCATCTTTGCAAACAAATGTACAGTCACTGACCTCAAATGTGGAAACATTAGCTACTCAAACCTCCGAACAGGCTTCGAAAATCAAAGAACAAGATAAAGAATTAAACACTGCTTACTACATGTTCGGCACCAGCAAAGAACTAAAAGAAGCTAAAGTTGTTACCGGCGGATTCCTCGCGTCTTCTAAAATTTTGAAAGAAAGCATTGAGAGAAGCAAGTTTATCAAAATAGACATACGCGAAACGCGAAGCATTCCTGTTTATGACAAGAAAGCAAAAATACTTTCCGATCACCCTGCTGACAGTTACACATTAGAAAAGGATGCGAGAGGTACTATTATTGTAAAAATCAGTGATTATAAAAGATTCTGGAGTCTTGCTAAATTCTTAATTATAGAAGTGGGATAATATTTGGGGCATATCTTATTGTCCATTTAAATTATAAAATAAAGGCGTGGATTTCTGACAAAGAAAAATACACGCCTTTATTTTTTTTGTCATTATATGATTTTTTTTTAGGAATTAACGGCATTTTTTTTAAACAAAATTATCTATATATAGGAGTTGGACGTTTTGAGTTTTGAGTAGTAAGTGGTGAGTTTACAAGTTTACAAGTTTACTAAAAGAATGGCGCGACGCGGTGTTACCCGAAAACTGTTACTTTTGTCACCTT
>JAISKQ010000247.1 GCA_031260865.1 Prevotella sp. | reverse complement strand
ATCTAAATTATATATAGCCTGTGTCGAAGAAAATAGCCGAAACCCCGTTGATGAGACAATATTTTGAAATCAAGAGCAAGCATCCTGATGCTATATTGTTGTTTCGGGTAGGAGACTTTTATGAGACATTTTCACAAGACGCCATTGATGCCGCCGAGATTCTTGGTATAACGCTTACGCGGCGCGCGAACGGTTCTGCCCAATTTGTGGAGCTGGCAGGATTTCCTCATCATGCGCTGGACACTTATTTGCCGAAGCTTGTACGAGCGGGGAAACGTGTGGCTATATGCGACCAACTGGAAGACCCCAAACTGACCAAAACAATTGTGAAAAGGGGAATCACCGAGCTGGTAACTCCCGGGGTTTCTATCAACGATAACATCTTAAACCATAAGGAGAACAATTTCCTGTGTGCCATCCATTTCGCCAAAAGCGGCTGCGGTATATCGTTCCTTGATATATCCACCGGTGAATTTATGGTGGCAGAGGGCACGAAGGAATATGTGGACAAACTGCTTGCCAATTTTTCCCCGAAAGAGGTTTTGGTGGAACGAAGTAAGAAAAAGTTGTTTGAAGAACATTTCGGGACTCGCTTCTTTATATTTGAACTCGAAGATTGGGTTTTTACCGAAAGCACTGCCCGAGACCGTTTATTGAAACACTTTGAGACCAAAAACCTCAAAGGATTTGGCGTAGAGCATCTGACAAACGGCATTATCGCGGCAGGTACGATACTGCATTATCTTGATGACACGCAACATACCCAAATCGGGCACATAACGGCGCTTTCGCGTATAGAGGAAGATAAATATGTCCGTTTGGATAAATTCACAGTCCGCAGTTTGGAGCTTATTTCCACCATGAATGAAGGAGGAAAGACGCTGCTTGATGTTTTGGATAAGACCGTTTCCCCGATGGGAGCGCGTATGCTACGACGTTGGCTTGTTTTTCCGTTAAAGGATGCCAAGCCTATAAATAGCCGCTTGTCGGTGGTTGAATATTTCTTTAAAGACATTGAACTTAAAAATCTGCTTGAAGAACAACTGTCTCTCATTGGCGATTTGGAGCGTATCATCTCAAAAGTAGCGGTGAATAGGATTAGCCCGCGAGAAGTAGTACAACTGAAAGTGGCGTTGAAAGCCATCGAACCTATCCGCAATGCTTTCTTGTCTTCCGATGAACCGAGTTTGAAGGAAATAGGAGAGAAACTGAACCCTTGCCCCGTTATCCGCGACCGTATCGAAAAGGAAGTGCAGCCCGATCCGCCGTCCCTCCTGAATAAAGGAAATATAATAAACAAAGGGGTAAACAAAGAGTTGGATGAATTGCGGGATATAGCTTATTCCGGAAAAGATTACTTGCTCAAAATACAGCAAAGAGAAACCGAAGCCACCGGAATTTCGTCTTTAAAAATAAGTTATAACAGCGTTTTCGGATATTATATCGAAGTCCGCAATACGCATAAAGACAAAGTCCCTGCCGACTGGATACGAAAGCAAACGCTTGTGAACGCGGAACGCTATATCACGCAGGAACTGAAAGAATATGAAGAGAAAATACTGGGGGCTGAAGAAAAAATATTAAGTCTGGAAACGAATATCTTCAATGATTTGGTATATAGCCTGATCGATTATATTCCGACCATACAGTTGAACGCAAGCCTTATCGCGCAGATAGATTGTTTATTATCATTTTCAAAAGTTGCCAAAGAAAATAAATATATCCGTCCTGAAATCAATGATACGGATGAGCTGAAAATAAAGAATGGCCGCCATCCCGTCATTGAGAAGCAGTTGCCGTTAGGAGAGTCATATATAGCGAACGACGTTTCTCTCGACAATGATAAACAACAGATTATCATTATCACCGGACCTAATATGGCAGGTAAGTCGGCGTTGCTTCGCCAAACGGCGTTGATAACCTTAATGGCTCAGGCAGGTAGTTTTGTCCCTGCCGAATCGGCTCAGATAGGACTGGTTGATAAGATATTTACCCGTGTAGGCGCGTCGGATAATATTTCGTTGGGGGAATCAACATTTATGGTGGAGATGAATGAAGCGTCCGATATTTTGAATAACTTATCGTCCAAAAGCCTCGTTTTATTCGATGAATTGGGACGAGGGACAAGTACTTATGATGGTATTTCCATCGCATGGGCTATTGTGGAATATATCCACGAACATCCGAAAGCGCGGGCTAAAACTTTATTCGCCACCCACTACCATGAATTGAACGAAATGGAGAAATCATTTAAACGGATAAAGAATTTCAATGTTTCGGTAAAAGAGGTGGATAATCGGGTGATTTTTTTACGGAAACTTGTTCCGGGAGGTAGCGAACACAGTTTTGGTATCCATGTCGCCAAGATGGCGGGAATGCCTCAGAGCATCGTTAAGCGAGCCGGCGCTATACTGAAACAGTTGGAATCGGATAACCGTAAACAGGGTATATCCAAACCGATAAAAGAGATTAAGGAAAACCGAGAAGGCTTTCAATTGAGTTTCTTCCAGTTGGACGATCCTGTGCTTAGCCAGGTAAGGGATGAGATAAAATTGCTTGACATAAACAACCTTACCCCTATGGAAGCGTTGAATAAGCTAAATGAAATAAAGAAAATAGTGTCGGGTAAATAGATAAGTATCCTTAATAGACAAGGTTCATGATAAATGTAATTGTTTTTGTATTCAGTCTATTCAATTTCTTAATACTGTGGATGACAGTACATACAGTCTATAAAAAGGACTGGAGGGATACATTTATCTCCGCGGCTCTTTATTATGGTGTTTTTATTTGGGGATTTACTGAATCTCTAAGTTTGTTCTCTCTGTTGAATTTTACCGGGATATTGTGCGGATGGATATGTTATGATTTAGTTTTATTAGCATTTTTTACTTACCAGCACAAGCAACATTCTTTGTTTAAGGACTATACCTTTACTTTTTCTTTTCCAAAAAATTGGGAAATTTATTTTGTCAGTTTTATCCTTGTTGTAACTTTTTTTGTTGCAATTGTATATCCTCCAAACAACTGGGACTCGATGACTTATCATCTGCCCCGAATTGAACATTGGATTCAAAATGGAAACCTAAATCATTATTATACTTCAAATATAAGACAATTGGTATACGCTCCATTTGCAGAAATTGCAATTCTGCATAACAGGGTATTGTCCGGAGATGACTGGCTAATGAATATTGTTCAGTGGTTTGCTTTTTTAGGTACTATCATTGTTATATCAAAGATTGCTGCTCTTTTGGAATTAAACAAGAAATCACAATTAATATCCTCTCTCTTTTTTGCAACACTACCTATGGCTATCTTGCAGTCGTCAAGTACACAAACAGACTTGGTTGTTACATTTTGGTTAGTTTGTTTAGCTGAACGGTTTTTATCATGGAAGAGAAAAAAGAATATCCGGCTGAGTATTGAAATAGGTATTGCTCTTGGTCTGGCTATCCTTACGAAGGGAACTGCATACGTCATCGCTTTTCCTTTTGTTGTTGCCTTTGCCATTGTCTGTATAAAGCATTACAAGAAACATCTTATTGGAGGTTTTTGTGCTGCAGCAATTTGTCTGATGCTCAACATGCCCCATTATATTAGAAACTATATATCTTTCAAGAATCCTATTGAGACGACTGGTACTACATCAATTCGGCCCACTTTAAAATCATTTGCTGTCAGTTTATTCTCCAATATTTACATAAATACACCTGTTCCTTTACCTAAAAGTTTAGAAATTACTGATAAATTGGAAAATATGGGAACAGAGATTTATCCGTATGGGAATTTGATTGTTTTCTCTGTAAGAAAATGGATTTCAAGTGTAGGAGGAGTTGCTTCATTTCATGAAGATAGCGTGAAAAATCCGTTTCATATGTTATTCGTTATAGGAAGTTTTGTCTTTATCCTTGTATTTTTGCGAAAGAGAGATAATAAATATGCATACATTGTGCTGGTTTCTTGGGGCATGTTTGTTCTTTGCATTCCTTGGCAACCTTGGATAACACGGCTTCAGGTTCCACTTTTTGCACTATCTTCACCTATATTTGCAGTCACAGTTATGGCTATCAGATATAAAAAGATAAGTAGTGTCATTCTTTTTATTCTCTG
>JAISKQ010000158.1 GCA_031260865.1 Prevotella sp. | reverse complement strand
ACTGAACTCGCCTTCATCTACATTGAGCAGAATATAGGCTGCCCGGTAGGTCTGTGTACTGTGAGAACCCTTGCTTACTATTTTCTGAAGTTCCAAAACTTCTTCTTTTGTTAAGTTTACCCGATACTTTACCATAAGTCTTTTTTGATGTGAAGATACGAAATAATTACGGCATATCAAAATTAACTAAACACTAGTTCTTTGCTAATGGCATGTATTCCATTGATTATCTTTTCACGTTGATTGGGACGCGGTTTCCTGTGCCCGGAAGCATAATGCCCTAATTGTTTTTCATTAATTCCGGTGGCACGCGAGAGAGCCGCGCGCGTAAGTACCCCGTCAAGACTATGCAATAATGCTAATGTGTCAAAATCGAAATTTAGTTCATAACTGTGGTTTTGCAACCATTCAGCTACTTCATCTCCATCTTTTACACATCCTTCTATATGAAATTCCAAAGCTTCGTTAAAATCTTTTTTTACGCCATCCAATGTTTTATTTGTCACAATTATACAGCCGTTTACTTTTTCGCCGGAAACAGTCGCGCTGTAATTGTCTCCACTCCAACTTATCAATACATTAATTTTTTCCATATCGTTTTCCTTTTTTCGCAGGATGGTTATTTCCATCCTGCCTGATGCCAAATACTATTTAATAATTCCTGATCCAATGTTTCATTCGGCTTGCCCCTGACTGTCACCTTTCCCGTTTTGTAGTATGTTTAAATTGCCCGTGGTCTCCTTTCCAATAAGAGAGTATCCAGCCGTCACGCTCCAATAGCTTAATGATTTCCTTTACTTTGTATCGTTTCATATTCTATTACTTAATTATTGCTTGACATCATAAAGATAGTAAAAAGTATATCATTCCAAAAGAAATAAACAGGCGTTTTTTCGCAACTATTTTCAATAAAATTTGAGTTTGCTGGCTTTGCCCCCCCTTGGGGGGACTTAGGGGGGCTTGTAACTATTTATCAATAAAAATTCGTGATACGTCCATAAATAATGTGAAAGAATAGTCGGCGACCAGATCGGCAAGTTGCGGCAGTTCCTGTACAATAACAGGATCAAACCATTCAATGGGTTGCCGGTTGCCGAAGCCCATTTTCCCAAGGCTTTTTTTGTTCGTTTCTTTCAGTTTGCCATGTATGTCGTACCACTTACTGCCTTTCCATCCGCCCTGTCCGCGTCCGGCTCCTTTATGGATGTGAATACCTTCACGGACAAAAGAAAAGCCGACGCGGCTGGCTTCTTTTGCTCCGTATTTATTGTCATAATACATGTTTGGATTGATACTGTCCGAAAGCTTATGATCTTCCCGTACCATCGTACGGACATTCATTTTCAGACGGCGGGTAGTGTCAACGCTCCAATCGGATACAGCCTTATTGAATTGGTCAACGCGATCTTTGTCTTGGCGGCGGGTGAACTTATCCGATTCGGATATACTCTCAAGGGAAATTTCAAACGGTATATTATTCAAATTTACCTTTGGCTTTCGCCGTGAATTGAGCATTTGTCCACTCAGTTTTTTCATTATACCCATAGCGCGGGATTGATTTCGTAGTTAGTACCTTGGTTAAATGAAAAACCCACAAGAACGCCGTAGTAATTATTCCCGATGGGTCCGAAGCCTTTCATCCGGAAAGTAGCCGGTTCAAGAAGTTCCAAGCCATTTTTGTAATCATGGTAATCCTGCATCATAGACGCGACAACCTGCATGGCTATCGCTTTACAATGCTGTTGCGCCTGAAAAATGGAAGCGGCGTTTCCGCCTTCTGTTTGCTCCACTATGGCAAACAAGTAAGATGGTTGTTCCATCAGGGAATCGGAGTTCCGCCAGTCGAAGGATGATTCCGTCCCATCGATGGCGATAAACAGCACGCCGCTTGTATCCGATATACGTTCGTTCAATTCGTCTAATTCTTCCTGCTCGGTCGATTTAAAGAACTGTCGTTTTTCATCGGTGTGTTGTATGGGTTTGAGTTTGCGGGCGATTGTCTCGCAATACTCATAATGATTGTACTTTCTGTTATCCATAACTGATTAATTTATGGATACAAAAAAAGCCCGCCGGAGCGAGCTTAGAAAGGACAAGAAGCAGAGGCTGCCTCAAAAGCAGAGGCAGCCTCCTGTCAAATCAGACGAAAGTGTATTAATCAAACGAAATTGACTTGACTTAATTCATTCGCGAATTCGTGTATCGATTTTTCTATTTTTTCCACCGTTTTAGCAGTCGGTTTCTTCCGTCCGTTCACATAATGGCTCAATTGCTTCTGGTTGATACCGGTAATGCTTTGTAAACCGGCTAATGAAAACTTATTGGAAAAAAAAGACAAAAAAGAAGCGACGTCATACTTAAACTCAAATTCAGCTTCTACAAAAGGTATATTTTCTTTCGCGTGGAAAGCTTTCATTTCGGTATATGAATTTTTAAAATCATCAATAGCGTCTCGCGCTGTTTTTCCATCGCCTATAATACCATAATTAAGCGTATTGTCGGATAAATCTACATATACGCCATAAGTACCGTCGTTTCCACGCTCAATAAATGCTTTTACTTTCTTCATTATAGTTCTTTTTTATCAGGGGTTAAATTTTAACCCCTGATGATTTGCTAATACTTTTTAGTGTGCCGGTTTTAACCTCTTGGCTTGGATGATAACTAAGTTCAAAATACTGACCTGTTATCGGACTGTACCAGATTGGATGCCGTCCTCCTTTCCTGAAAAAGGAACAACCCGCGGCTTTCAGCTTTCTTTCTAATTCCGAATACTTCATGTTGTCAATGTTCGCTTGATTAATACACCACAAAGGTAGCAAAATGGATACCACAGTGCAAGTTTTTAATGAATTATTTTTAGAAACTGAGAATAAAAAAAGCCCCGCCAAAGGGCGAGGCTTAGAATCACTAAAAATCCGTATCGTCAAATAACAAATCAAAGTGATATGCTGGTGAGTTCTTTTCCCAAGGAATGTAATCCTTGTTCTATTTTTTCTATTTGGGCTTTGCGTGGTTTGGTTTCGGTATGCAAATAATTCCATAATTGTTTTTGATGAATACCTGTTATTTTTTCCAAACCGGATAATGATAATATACCGGAATAATACTCAAGTAAACTCTTTGTGTCGAATTTATACACCACTTCAAAGTCTTCATCCAAAAAAGCAGGATACCAAAGACCTTTTTCCACGGCTATCTGCTTAAAAAATTCCATTTGTATCATCATATCTTTTTTTGCGGCGTCGGCTGTGTCACCCATGCCCGTAAACATCTCATCGGTACAATACACACTGAATGTACCATCGCTCGCTCTTTCTACTATCGCTTCAATTTTTTCCATAATCTTTTCGTTTTTTTTTTAGAGAGGGGTTATTTCAACCCCATCTCTTTTCTGATTTTCATTTCTAACCCTTTTCCTACTTCTTTACTTCCGTGAAAAGTGGCAGGGTACGTTTTCCCATTCTTTTCGTAAATTACGTGGCTACCCGACTGCCGAAGGATTTTCCATCCGTTTTTAAGAATAAGTTTGTTGAGTTCACTTGATTTCATCTTACTTTATTTGTTATTTGACTATTCAAAGATAGAAATATTTCTATTATTCTCCAAACATTTACTTATTTATTTTCAAAAAAAGCCCCCGAACTATCACAGCCCGGAGACTTAAAAAAAAAAAAAATGTTTCTTCAATTTATTCTTCCGGCAGCAAAAGCGAAAACAATTCACTTAGCCGATGATACGCCGACTCTTTTTCTTCCGGCGTCGATTTGTCGTTATACACGACATCGAGTAATCTTTGTGCTTCCGATTGTGTCATATCCTACCTCCTTCCTGTATTATAAACATTTTAAGGTCATCTTTGATATAAATAATGGAAGATAACATCGTATTAATCTCAGCAGAAGTAACTCCGGTAGGTAAATCGTCCAATAACCTGCATAAAAAATCTTGTATGTTACAGAGATTATTTACATAGATACAGGGCAATGATGGATTTACCGAATCCTCGGATTCTTGCCATGATTTTAGGATAGTTTCTGTTGAGTCTGATATAATTATATCATTTATCCGTACACTCATACCCTACCTCCTTCCTGTATCAATTCCGAATTGAAAGCCTGTAAGTGCAAGGTGGCGCGGAGACCGTTCGCGATAAAGACAAATAGGATTTCTTCACTTCCCGAGTGCATCTGGCTCTGAAGCTTCTTTCCTTTCGACATTTCGGTTAAGACAAAGTTTACGGCTTTCTGTGCTTTTTCCAGTGTGAGGTTTCCTTGTCTGCAGAGCTGGAGAGGAGCGCTTTGTTTTTTTACTTGTTCTTTTGTTTCCATTGTAAGATTTGTTTCGCATTTATTGACAGAAAAACGGCTGTCAAAATTCCGTTTGCGAAACAAATCTTACTAACGAGCGGACTCGAATAATAAAAACCGGAAAATGAACAGCCGTCTTTATAATATATAAATCATAGGCATAAAAAAAGCCTATAAAAGTAGGCGGAATTAAATCCACTCAGTAAATAAAATTTGTTTCGCATTGCAAATATGAGAAGAATATTCGAGAAGCCAAAATAAAAGTGAGAAAAAAAAGGGTGGAAAGTTCCACCCTCGAAAAAACACAGGAATTAATTATAATCTACCAAATTAATAATCAAGTATTAATCAATGAAATTGATGTTTCCTGAAATTTTTTACCTATTTCATTCAACGCTTTTGAAAGTATTCTTATCTCATCTTTATTGAATTGAGCCGGTTTACCATTCACTTTCGAATTGTTTATCCGCTGATATAACCATTGTCGGGATTTTCCAAAATACTCTTTGGCTATTGATGATATAGATACATAAGGCAGTATAGCGTCTAATTGATTTCTAACTGTCAATAATTCGATTAATTCTTCCGCTTCCGCGCCGGCATTGACGCTGCCGGCATAAAACTCATCTTCAAACTTGGTTTTATCTTCATCGCTCATATCAGCATAATCGGAAGCAATCTTTTTGCTAAATTCTTTTTCATCTTCCGGCGTTAACGTATGCCATTCCGCTAACAATTTATCTATTTGATTCATATATCTATTTTTTAATAAGCGCCCTCGAAAGAGCGCTTTAGTTAATCATTTCCTCAATTTAATTAAATCTATTAAAGTGTCTAAGTGCCTGTCAATCTGCTTTTCAATCTTGTGTTTCGGATAACCTTGTTTTATTAAGTCATCATACAGTGTAACAAAAAAATCTAACGTACGTTTGACATGTTTGATTTTCGCTTCTACTTCATCTTGCTCCATCATTTCAATTATTAATAGTAATACTTTTATTAATTTGGTACTACAAATATAATAACCTTTTGGTAATTACACAAGCGTTTAGTAGATTTTTTTTAATAAAATATGAACTTTTGGATACGGAAAGCGAGAAATAAAAAACCCCGCACGGCTCAATGCGGGGTTTCATGGTGTCAAATAAAAATAAGCTATGAATGAATAGCTATGGAGCCTATTTTCTTACTTATATCCTGAAGGGCAAAGTTGAAAGTATCTATTTCACTCTGTGTGAATCTTACCGTTTTTCCGTTCTTTGTGTTCCCATTTATCTTCTGATAGAGCCATTGACGGCTTTTATTAAAATATTTTTTCGCGATATACGAAATGGATACAACATCAAGAATTTCAATCAATTGCATACGTATTTTCATATCATTGATAAATATATCTGTTTCTTCTATGAGCTGATCCAATCCGGCGGATATAAATTCGTCGATTCTGTCTTTATCTTCCTGTGAAGTATAGTTTTTGCGAATTTCCGCGGTCAGTTCGCTTGCCTTTTCCATTTCTTCGTTATCTAAAAGAGTTCTGAGCTTTAATAATTCATCTTGAAGCGCCATATTTTTTTATGTTTTGTGTCTCCCCCTTTCGGGGGGAGACTTGTTTTACAATTTTTTCCTTAATTCTTTTTCTAACTTGTCAAGATCATTTAACTGGTCTAACAGTTGGTTGATTTTGTTTTCATTATCCTTTTTCTTTTCTTTGCTTAGTAGGTTATACACATTCAGTTCCGCCTTAATTCTCATTCTCTTGTCAACTATCAGCAAGAGCTTTTTTTTACTTCTTCATTCATTTTGTTTATTATTATTTGACAATACAAATATTGTAACCATTTGGTAAACGCACAAATATTTCAGTGCCTTTTTTTCCAAAAAAAAAGCCTGAATCATTCGACTCAGGCTCTGCGGTGTGGATGGTTTAATTTTGTCAAATAAAAACTTTAGAGATCCACAATACGCAATTCGTCCGCAAGGTTATGTAATGCCCTTGCTATTCTTTTCGACTGTTCCGGGCGTGGTTTTGTTTCACCTGAAGCATATCGTTGCAACTGTCGTTGGTTAATCCCTGTAAGTTTTTCAAGCGCTGCTTTTGTAAAGATGCCATTATAGTGAGTTAATAGGCTTTGAGGGTCAAACTTATAGACCAATTCATATTCTCCGCTAAAAGCAGCCGGAATATCTTCGCTATCTTCTCGCATACATTCCAAATGAAATTCTACAGCTGATTTCATTTCATCTTTCAATTCCTCAAAGGTATTGCCGGTGGCTACTGCTATTCCTTCGCCTATATCGGTGCTTGCCGAATAGTTATTATCAGTCATTCCTACTATTACAATAATTTTTTCCATCGTTCTTTGGTTTTGTGCAGGGCTTATTTCAGCCCTGCTTGTCTTAAAATACTATTTGCTGTATTAGGTGCCAAGTCATCGCTTAGCTTTCCGGGTATTGTTACCCTCCCTTTCTTTGTCGGATGCTTAAAGTGTCGGTGGCTGCCCCTTTGTGCTGCGAGATACCAACCGTCACTCTCCACATAATTAATCATTTCTTTTACTTTCCAAACTTTCATAGATCTCTTTATTTCTATTTGACTATACAAATATAGTAGTAATTTTACAATCATCAAATAAAATAGTACTTTTTTTACAACTATTTTAAAAATAAAAAAAAAGTGTGAGCATATCTACTCACACTTTTCCAACCTAACTAAAAAACTAAAAAGCCCCGCTAACAGCGAGGCTTATGCAGGAGTTTGTATTGTCAAGATAACAAACTAAATCTTTGAAGATGCGTCCTGCATTATCTTTGATATATCGTTCAGCGCGAAGCGTAAAACATTCTTTTCTTCATCCGAAAATTTTGCAGGTTTGCCATTCACATTATAACCGTTAATGCGCTGATAAAGCCAATTCGCACTCTTGTGAAAATATTTCTTTGAAATTTCGGAAATATTAATAAACGGTATAATATGATTAAGCCGTTCTCTCATTTCAATTTCTTCCAGCAGTTTTTCTCCTCGTGATACTTCTTTTTCGGCAGCGGCGAAGAAGTCTTCCGCAAATTTATTTTTTTCCTCTTTCGGTAATATCCTGAAATTTTCTTTCGCTTTGCTTATAAAGGTTTGTTTCCCTTCTTCTGTATCAATGTTTTGCCATTCGGCTAATAAATTTTCTATATTCATTATTTATTCTTTTTCTGTTTCGTTATCCATTATTTCAAAGATTTAGTGTTTGTTACATCTTGACAATACAAAGTTAATAAGAAATTTCATATTACCAAAATTACAATAAGAAATTTCATGTTATATAACATATTTACTAGGAGCTTACAAAAAAAAGTGTGAGCATATCTACTCACACTTTTCCAACCTAATAAAAACAAACAAACAAAAAGAAACCAAACAAACCTTATTCTTTTTTTCTTATTCTCTCACTCTCTTCAGCAGCAATCTGCATTGTATATAGGGCTTCATATAAATCTGAATTTCTTACTTCTTTCTTTTTGGTAACATCATTTTTCGCCAGGGCATCCACAATACGCATTTGCCCATCAACTACATCGGAGGCGCTTTCTCCCGAAAATACCAAGGGGAAACGTTCCTGCAAAAAATTTATGCAACCCAAATAAAACCAAAGGATGGCTATTCTCTTCTTAGTTGGAACCAAAGCAAACCATTTCGATTGTTTGCCGTTCTTGCGTTTATACATCAATGAAATAAACGCTGTCATCGTCTTTTCCGAGTTGCCGGCTTCTGTCCGGGCAATTTGCAACTCTATAAATTGCTGATAAGTATAGTCGGTTAGCCCGTCGGCGGATCCGTACAATTTCACCCATCCGGCACGGATCACCGGAAAAGGATTGTTCACTATACGCGGATTTATTTGAGGCTGTTCATCCTTATAGGCGAACAGGTAATCAAATATTTCGCAAATAGCATACAGCTCGTCAGCCGACAGGTCAAAATATTTTTTACTAATTTTGATACGAAAACTCATATCTATGTTGCTTTTTTGCACACGCCCTTTCAGGCAATAAAGCAACATCTTGAGTTTAATTTCTTCGGCAGATAAATTCTTATTGACTAATTCAATAAGAAATAGCAGCTGATCAGGTGTGAGTTCGTCCCATTCGCCCGGTAACAGATATGATTTTACTTGTGCGGTTTCATCTGTAAATGTCAGCGTTCTCATATAATCGCGGAAAATATTTTTTTATCTTTATTATTCCAGTCTATTTTACTGCCTGTTAAATCAACTCCAAGTCCCGGAAGCATTGAAATGATTTCACTTTTCCAATAAGCCGCTTGAGTGGCATAATAATTACGAAGATCAGTCGATTCATCGCTGTAAAGAGGACGTATCACTGCTTTGTATTCCAGATTGTTGTATTTCGACCGCTGCACTCTGGTTGTTTGACTTGTGTGCAGCTCCGCTACTCGGGCGCCGATGTAAGCTCTTATCTTCCCCAACAACGAAGACAAATCCAAATCACCGGCATTGCCTTCGGCAGAGATGAAAAGTTGATTTTCCAACGTTTCGGGAAGTAAGGGCTTCACTTCGGTTTTCTCAATGCTTATAATCAGTTGTCTAAGTTTTTCAAAGGTTAACCGGCTGTATTTTATATCTATCAGCCCGGAATCTTGAAACACTTCGGCGGAAGGGAAATACGATGTTTGTCTATTCTTGTAATATTTACTTTCTTTCCATTCAGGATAATCCGATTCATGTCCATGTAAATATTCAAGAAGACATTCAAGATTTCGCCAAGCCCTTTCGTGCAGGCTGTCCGAAGCTTTGGCTATTTTGGCATCGGAAGCCGGAGTAAGTTTATCGGATTTTGTCACCGTATGACCGCCATCACCTGTATTGATACTCATTTCATCGGTGGACAACATCACGGCATACGGACCTAAAGCACGTCTTGCAAGCGGTAAAATCCGGCTGTATTTCTTATCATCATCCGCGACATCGACAGTGTCCGGTCCCTCTAACCTTTCCACAAGTGATGAACCTAAATAATTGACAAGAAAATGGTCGCGCGCGTCATTCAGGAATATTACCCAATTAAGGAAAGGCGAATCTTTGTTCACCTTCACGGTTTCTTTCAACTGCTCAATGTTATTTATTATAGCCATAGCTCAAATTTTTTCATTTCCGATGTTCTTTTCCGCGCCGGTGTTCTTATCCAAAGTTGTAAGCATAATATTAGGAATCACAAAATAGATATCCGGATTCCACTCATTAATAGCTTTGCAAATATTCAGGAATAGCAAAAGCGCGTCACGGAGTGGTTTCGTCATAGCCTGCTTAATGATAAACAGTTCCCTGGCCTCCGTTCCGTTTATACTTTTGCCTTTTCCGGGAGTCGCGCCCTGTAAAGAGGGATGTACGCCCATCGCGTAAGAAATCACGTTGCTTGCCTCTTCCACATCATCGTTGTATTCGCCGCCATCGTGTTTTGACTCAATAGGGGTAATGATAATATCATGAATTTCATAACCTTTTACTTGGTCATATTTGAAATGGCTGACGAAGCTTTTGCCGGCATTCTCTTTTCCCGCAAGGAAATTGTCCAACTCAGTAAGAAACTCTTTCTTCCGGGCTGCTTGCTTTTTGGGGTCGGTAATGCCTTCCGATTGGTATAGCTTTGACCAGAAATTTTCATTGATGCTGACTTTAAATAAGATCTTCATCTTATTTTCAATCAACGCTTGTTTGAATTTCGGCATGGCACACGAAAAGTCATACCATCCGGAAATAAAGATAGACCACCAGTAAGGTCTGTTATAGTAAAAGCGTCCGGGAACCGGTAAGCCTAAGGATAAAACGAAGCGTTTTTCTCCGGTCTTTTTGGGCTTGCCTGTCGTTTCATCAGGAAGAAGACCCAAACGTTTCTTCAAGTCGTATAATGGCGCCGCACGATCTAAAAATGGAGTGACAATAACATCATCCAGATCGCTGTTACCCCATTTTGACGAATAGCCGTGATAGTCAACCTTTCCCGTTTTTTCGTCTTGTACGCTTAGACGGCTGAATGCGGCTTCTTTGTGACGTACCATAACAATTTTAGGTTTTTCATTCTTGTCAACTATCAATTCGATATATCCATCGGCAAACGTCACTAAATCGTTCCCGGCTTCCTGTAAGATTCGGAAAATATTATTGTTCTCTATGAATGTGAATATTTCCGGAGCTTCAGACGGCAAAAGTTCCTCCAATGTTATCTGAGGGCACTGAAAAAGTCCTTTTTTTTTTACAAATTAGCACCCTTTACCGAGCCTGTGGAAGGGGTAAAATTGGATTTCGAGGGGTTTTTCAGTGCTTTCGTAATTTGCACGAGGTATTTTTTTATTACCGCCGCATACCAATCGGGAAGAGTGAGTTGGTTGTCGAACAAACAATTTGCAAGGGGTGTTTGAGTAGCTTTCAAATGAAAACTCATTCGAGTATCGGCATCAATAAGCGAAAGACTCAATACTTCCAACCCGCGAAGCACTTTACCGGCACAGCCCGACCAAAAGTAACCTATTCCGGGTGTATGTTTGCAGGATTTACGGATAAAACAGGCATCAAAGGCTACCGCATTGCGCTTGCCCATATAAGGCGATACCAGAAAACTGTTGAAAGAGAAAAAGTCAAATCCACTCTCAAACTGCCTGCGAAAACGCTGCTCGCCGGAACGGCTGTATCGCCCTAATTGCAGGAAGTTAATCCGGTCGGGAATACTTAGATAAAGCATGAATATTTCAAACATAAAGTTACGTTTGCATTTATTTATTTTTAACTTTGTACCTGACAGCGCAGTTACTATAATCTCTGTATACCGGTCATAAATCGCAGGTGTCACACAAAAAGCATCTGACTGTGAATCATCGCTTTAAAGGTACGAAAACCTGCGGTTTTCCCCAAATACACTTAAGTCTAATCTACTGTATTTTAGCAATTTACAAAACCCTCAAACAAACTATTTTTAATTACGCAAGAAAAAAAATTAAATACCCTAAATTTCAGTTGATTTTATTTTGATATATATAACATTATTGTTATATTTGTAGTGTATAAAGTTCTTTATTTCATGAAAACATCAGAGTTTTTAAGGAAAGCATCCAAGATTGGATGTTACTTCGTAAGTCACGGCAAAGAACATGATGTTTGGTACAGTCCTGTTACCGATACATATTTCAGGGTATCAAGACATCAAAGCCAAGAACTGAAAGGTGGTACGCTGAATACCATGATGAAGGAGGCGGGTCTGAAATGACCCGCGCTTTATACAATAAATTAAAATAGATTGCAAGATGAAACATTTAGCGGTAATTGAACTATGGGATGAAGGCACATACAGTATATACGTGCCGGATATGGATAAGCATAGCTTAAACGCCCAAGGCAAATCGGTGGAAGAAGCAAAACAGAACTTATCGCGGGCTATATTGGATTATAAAAATATGTATAATGAAATAGGTAAACCCGTCCCGGCTGAAATAGATAATCCAATATTTGAATACAAGTACGATTTGGCGTCGTTCTTCGATTATTTCGATTGGATTAATGTGTCCAAGTTGGCGGTAAAAGCGAAAATAAACGCTTCCCTTATGAGGCAGTATAAGAATCGGATTACGTTTGCCTCTGAAAAACAAACGGTAAAAATACAAGAAACGATTCATGAATTAGGCAAAGAATTAGCGGCCGTGAGGCTCTGATAAATAGAAACTTTATACAAAAGGAACAGCTCCCGGGCATATCTCGGGAGCTGTTTCATTTGTGGGCTGTGAATTAGCCTATAACCTCTGTCAACTCTTTTAATTCCGACTCAAACTCAGCCAGTCTTTCGCGGGCTTTTTGTTCCAGGTTCGGTTTCTTGCTTTCAATATGTTTATCAATCGCGTCTTTGGCGCGTTTGATGTTTTCGGTCAATCGCTTGACGCGATTACCGATTTGCATACCGCGGATAACAGGATCTTCCGAGTATTCGACTTTCTTTTCTTCGGTAAGGACGGCGTCGGAGTTATTCAGGTAAGCGTCGATTTCGTCCCAGAGCGTCCGGCGTTCATCGTCAAGGTCGCATAGCTCTTCGGCTTTCTCTTTACGCTGTTCGTCGGTAATGGAAGTATCTTTCAGTTCGCTATGGATTGCCGCCATCAGCGGAACAATAGCCTTGATACGGTCGTATTTCTTCTTTGTCCCTGTCGGCAAATCCTTGCCGTCCATCACCTTCAAGCCTTTTGCCTTGAGGAGCGCTTTGAGGTCGTCTATAGCGGCGTCTTTTTCTTCGATTTCTTCCTGTAGCTGCTCTATTTCATCGGTCTTATCATCATCGGATGCCGCAAGTTCCTTTATCAGGTCGTTTAAAGCTTCCGTTTCTTCCTTCAGGGCGATAATTTCTTTTATCTGCTCTTTGGTCTGAACGATAGGAGCCGCTATTTTGGCAAGGGTATCAGCATATTTGGAGGGATCGACTCTTACTATGTTGTAGAGATTCGTTACCTTATTGATGAGCATCGGAAAGCGGGGATCGTTTGGCGCCACGTTGTCCGTATCGCCTTCGCGGAAATAATCGCCATATTTTTTCTTCATATCCGGCGAAGCGAGCGCCATAAAAATGGTAAGACCTAAAGCGTACCGGCGCTTTACGTCTTTCAACCAGTTATCTATTTTTTCTATCATTACAGTTTTAATTATTAGATACAAGTTACAAGAAAGTTTTGAGTTCAAAGTTTAAAGTACTTATTACTTAATACTCATTACTTGTTAGTCGCTTCGCGCCACTTGTAACTTGTAACTCGTAACTTGTAACTGAATTATGGTTCAGTTACAGGGTTGAAATATTGATCCATATCTATTTTTACCTTCAATTTGATCAAAGGCGTGTAGCTGTCGGCCTCGAACGTAAAGGCGAAGCCCCGGCGGTCAGTCCGTTGCGTACCGCCGTCAAAACTTGGTTTCACATAAGCCGGTAAGCCCTTTTGTCCTACCATGAATTGTTCGCCTTCAGGGCTTTCCAAAACAAGGAAGCCGGGAGTGTTATTCAGCTTACGGGCTACTCCGGCGACTTCGGTCGCTGTGCCCGGATGAAAGAACTCTCCGCTGATTTTGAAACTTTGCCCGTCCAGTTCGCCCTGATTCTCGGCTTTCATACCTACCGTCTTATCGGTGGCATAGATAGCCATTGGCTCGGTGTCTTCATCGACCGGCTCAAAAGCGCCTTCGCCTGTCGCCAAGTCTTCCGTGTCTTGCGGATTTTCCACTAAGGTTGGATAAACTTTGAACAGATGTTCCGGATAGAACAAAATACGGTTTTTGAAACCGCCCATATTTTCACCACCCGCGCGACGCAAGATGGATTTATAAAAATCTTTTTCTGCCATATTTTTTTTTGTTTTAGTTACAAGTTTTGCCCCCCTATATCCCCCCAAGGGGAGCTTACCTTCGCTTCTCAGAATGGGTTACTATTCACTTCACGATTTTAAAGCAGGCATACGCCTGCCAATGGAGTCGAAAGACGAAAAAAAATAGCCTCCCAATTACGGGAGGCTCTGCAAGTAAAAATCTCAAATTGTAACAAAGCGATATTTACTTGACTTATGTCAAAACGGTCTCAGCGTCCAAGCGTTTAGCGAACTTCTTTAGTCCTCTTTCTATCTTTCCGGCTGTTTCCGAACGGGGAACTTTATACCCGTTAGCATAGTGCCATAGTTGTTTTTGATTTACGCCTGTAAGCTTCTCCATCGCCGGAAGGCTTATAAACTCGCTATAATATTTAACAAGCCCGGAAGCTTCAAAAACGATATCTAATTCCGGATTACCTTTTAAAACGTCCGGAGCGTTTTCGTTATACTCTAAGTAAAGGCTTATCGCTTCTCTTATGTTTGCCTCCATTTCGTCGAGGGTATTCCCCGCGCCATAGATACCCTGCACATCTTTAGCCCAAGCGCCGTACTGGTCTTTGCCTCCTGAAACAATGATAGTTAATTTTCCCATTTTTTAGTCAATTAAGAGTTGTTTATTAGTCAATTAAATAAAGCGATACGTTACAAAACACAGAATTGAAAGGTAGGGGCTTATAGCCCCATTTCCTTTACAATCGTTAATCGAAGCGGCTCAGGAATCTCTTTTGCGCCGTGATTTGGAACTGGGTATGTGATTCCGTTTTTTTCGTAAATCACGTGGCTTCCTTTTTGCCTTACTTCTACCCATCCGCTGCGTCTTATCAGTCTGTGGAATTCTCTGTACTTCATATCAAATATCGCTTTGTTTACATCGTAAAGATAGTTATTTGTATACCATCTTCCAAGTAAAAAGGTATATATTTGTATATCAATATAAATATTTAACATTGAACGTGAGTTTAGACGAAAAAAAATAGCCTCCCAATTACGGGAGGCTCTGCAAAACTTGAAATGAATAAATACCAAGTTATACATTTAGCCGGCAAGTAATACCGATAAGTTTTGCAGTTTTTTACTCATCTCCGGCAGGAGAAAAACCCCGCACGGCTCCGATGCGGGGAAATATGGTGTAATCAAAAAAATATTGGAGCCTGTTATTGAATACTTTCAGCGGCACGACGAATCCTTTCCGAAAGGTCGTACAACCCTCCTTTTAGCTGTTCTTTTTCTTCAGAAGAAAATTCTCCGGGCTTGCCGTTTCCATCTATTCCATCCAGCTTATGATACATCCACGAACTGGATTTTCCAAAATATTTTTGAGCAACTTTAGCCCACGATATATCCAGCAAAATATCGGATAACTGTTGCTTTACGCTTACTTTCTTTAAAATTGTCGTTTCCATCATAATGTTTTTTAAGCCCTGCCTGCATCCGGCAGGGCTTTTTGTTAGTTAATCTTCTTTTTCGTTGTACAATAGATTCTCAAAGAGTTTAACCGCATACCATTCCAATTGTTCCGATGGGTTATGCTTTGAGTTTTTGAAATTTCGGATAGCTTCTATAAGCTCCTTTTCTTCCTCTGTTAATACTATTTTTTCCATCTCCAATATGTTTTTTGATTACATTGTAAATGTAGTACGAATATTCGTACTATACAAATATTTAGTAGATTATTTTCAAAATAGTTATAAGTGACGTGAGTTTAGACGAAAAAAAATAGCCTCCCAATTACGGGAGGCTCTGCAAAACTTGAAATGAATAAGTACCAAATTATACATTTAGCCGGCAAGTAATACCGATAAGTTTTGCAGTTTTTTACTCATCTCCAGTAGTCCGTTCCGTATCTTTTCTTTTTCTTCAGGAAGCAGATATACAGCCTTTCCGTTTACAAGGTTATGATGTATCCGTTGTGACAGGTACGCGCGAGATTTACCTAACCATTCTTCAGCAATATAGGTCAAACTTATACCACATTTCGACAGCTCAAGCAAATTGATTTCTATGCCTACCGTATCTACTTCGTCTTTTATAGCCGCCAATGATTGCATAGCGTCATCTTCGCTATCATCCTTGTGCTTTTCTATCAGTTGCGCCTTTACGCGTTTGCGTTCTTCATCGGTCTTGCAATTTCGCAACAATTCTAATTCTTCATATATAACATCTCTATGGCTCATAATAGTATAGTTTAATAAGCGTCCCTTTCGGGACGCTTTGTTTTTACTCTTCTTTTAATTTTCTGATTTGGTTTCTTTTTTCGTTAATCTCATCTAAAATGTCATCTACATAATTGTTGAAGTTTACTGATTTTTTCAACTGTTCGTTTGAGGAATAAATCTCAATCAGTAGTTCCAAATTTTTGATGTCCTGTTCCAGCTGTTCAATTTCTTTTTTCATTTCGCTAAATGTTTAATAAATATTCGTATAACTTGGTACTATAAATATAATAACACTTTCGTTATTACGCAAATATTTAGTAGATTATTTTCAAAAAAAATGCGTTTTTTTCTACGACATGTTTCCGCCATTATACATTTCTCTCAAATCAATTATTTCCCTTTCTTTTTGTTCCTGATCGGCGAGCCACCGGGAGGGAACGGCTGCAGTCGGTAAAAAAATTGAGGTCGGCGTTCCATTCTTCTTTTTCTTGTAAACTTGCACGACTTTATATGCAAGTCCTGTCTTTCAGACAGCGTTGGTTCTTTATTTCATTCACCGCAAGCCGCGCTTTGCTTGTATACGGTTATGAAGATGTTACCCTTCGGGCAAGATTTCAGTCTTCAATGAGTAGGCAATGGCTAATTTGTAGGAAAAGGTGACAAAAGTAACAGTTTTTTTGTTCTTTCCTCTGTGTCTTTTTATTTGGCTTATAACTTTCAACCCAATACTTATAACTTCATTTTATCAAAGACCTCTTTTCGGTGAGCAGTCAACAGTTGAAAGCCAACAACTAACAGTTAATATTGAAAAAGGTGACAAAAGTAACACTTTTAGTCATCATCGCTTTGCAGCATTTTTAATACTCATTACTTAAAACTTAAAAAAAAGGTAACAAAAGTAACAGTTATCAGGTAACACCACATTGCGCCATTCTTCTTAATTTTCTTGTAACTCGTAACTGTATCATCATTTCAATGACCTTTTCAATCATCGCTTCGCACCGCAAATGGTTTATTGTTGGAAAAAAGTGACAAGAGTAACACTTTTCAGTAAATAGTTTACTATAGTTCTAAAAAGTGACAAAAGTAACAGTTTTCAGAAGTCCTGTCTTTCAGACAGCGTTGGTTCTTTATTTCATTCACCGTAAGCCGCGCTTCGCTTGCATACGGCCATGAAGATGTTGCCCTTCGGGCAAGATTTCAGTCTTCAATGAGTAGGCAATGGCTAATTTGTAGGAAAAGGTGACAAAAGTAACACTTTGCAGGTAACATCGATTTGTGCCATTCTTCGTTCTTGTAAACTCAAAACTTATTACTTAAAACTTTCAATTCCTTCCTATATAGATAATTTTGTTTAAAAAAAATGACAAATTCAGGGGCAAAATATAAAAAATGAGTTTTTTTTGCCAACCCGCAAAGTCGTGGAGATATTGAGAAGTGAATCCGAAGGATTCGTATATTTTTAGCAATGATTACATATACACAACATTCGACCCGTTCGGGGTCAAGAAAGAGAAAGGGAAAGGAATGTTTTCCCCTCCGCCGCAATTTTTCGGGTTGAATAGATAAAGTCCAAATCCTCAAGTTTTTACGGAGATTTTCGAAATGCAACTGAGAGAAAATTTAATCTTTTAGCCGGCTTGAACAACTTGAACGAATAAGATTGAAACTGTTGACTGCTCACTGTTGACTGAAATTATTCCACATACAGCACCAATCCCTTGAGGTATTCGCCTTCGGGATGATAAATATTGATGGGATGGTCTGCCGGCTGACTGAGTTGATGCAAAACGCGCACGCTCCTTCCGGATAACGCCGCGGCGCTAAATACAGCCAGGCGAAAAGCCTCTTTGGTAATTACCTGTGAGCAAGAGAATGTGAAAATAATACCTCCCGGCGCGATTTTGTCAAAAGCAACGGCATTCAGCCGTTTATAGCCTTGTAGCGCGTTCTTGATAGCTCCCCGATGTTTTGCAAAGGCGGGCGGGTCAAGTATGATGAGATCATAATCGCCTTTACGGATGTTGCCTAAAAACTTGAACGCGTCTTCGGCGAAAGCTTCATGACGCTTATCGCCCTGAAAGTTCAGCTCTACATTCCTGTTGGTCAGCGCAATCGCTTTTGCCGAACTGTCAACCGAGTGAACCAATTTGGCATCCCCGCGTAAGGCATAAAAAGAGAACCCTCCGGTGTAACAGAACATATTCAGCACGGATCGGTTTTTCGAGTATTTTTCGAGTAAGGCTCTGTTATCGCGCTGATCGACAAAGAACCCTGTCTTTTGTCCTTTTACCCAATCGGGATAGAATTTCAAGCCGTTCTCCACGGCTATCTCGTTTACGTCCTTACCTCCGTACAGGTAATCATTTTCCGCTTCCAGATTGGCTTTATAGGGTAAAGTCGTTTCCGACTTATAATATATATTTCGCAAGCTATCCCCCAACACCGCTTTGAGAGCTTCGCAAATCATTGTCCTTGATTCGTGCATTCCAACAGAATGGGATTGGATGACCGCCGTTTCGGCATATATATCGATAATGAGTCCGGGAAGGTTGTCGCCCTCACCATGTACAAGGCGGTATGAATTATTATCGGCGGATAGCAAGCCGATTGATTTTCGTAATTCCAAAGCGGAAGATAACCGCTTTATCCAAAAGTCAATATTAATATCCTCTTCTTCAAAAGATAACACACGCACTTCTATGCTGCCTATCTGATAATGTCCGACAGCAATAAACTCATTATTAGCCGTGTAGACATTAACCACTTCGCCTTCTATCAGGTTATCATCCTTTTGCTGTATCGCCCCCGAAAAAATCCAAGGATGGAAGCGTTTTAAGGACTCTTCTTTTTTAGGCTTTAATCTTATCTTTCTATAATTCATATCATACTCGCCGCGACATTAATTGTCCGCATAAGAGCTACAAATTTACGCTTTTTTATTGGAATAGCAGCTATTGCCTATCATTACTTAATTACTCAAATACAGATGAAATTTCGGCACATTACACACAGGCGGATAAAAATAGGGAAACAATCATCGCCTTCCCTTTGCGTCAAGCTTCTATTTTCTTATTTTTGTGCTGTATAATTAAAAAACAAAAAAAACTGAAACACGCGGACTTGATGCGCGCTAAGATAGCATCTTTCGCGCGATTTACAAATAGGAAAGCGTATTGTGAAGTAAAAGTTATCTTTAACGATATAATTTGAAATATACCAACTAATTGTGTACCTTTACTTTCATTTTCATCAAACGTGTTTAATTTAAGGTTCGTAAAGAAAGGAAATTTCGCTTAATACATGATTCAACAAGCATTGATTATACGTGATAAACACACAAAAGCCGCCAGCTTCATCATAGAGACTGAAAGCGATTGGGTATTGTATGCGGGAAATTCATTGGATAGCATCGATACTTCGCGACCTATTTTGTCGGGAAACGGCAGCGGAGAATTTCCATTAAGCGCAAGTACATCCACTCGCGTATATTTCAAGCTGATAAGCGGCGGCATACAGTTGTTTTTATCCGAAAGGCATTTACCTATGGACGGGGGCTACAATTTTCGCGATCTGGGGGGATTCAAGACCGTAGAAGGGCGATATACAAAATGGGGAAAATTATTCCGCGCGGATGAACTATCCAATTTGACTGACCGAGATATAGAATATCTTACAAACATCCCCATTACATCCGCGATAGACTTTCGGGCTATAGCCGAAGCGCGCCGCTCGCCCGACCGCCTCCCTAACACCGTACAATTTTCCTATCCCATCGCTATTACCCCCGGCAACCTCAGCACGGAAGGCATACACGCCAACCTTTTGAAATCAAACATAGACGCGCAAATGAAACACATGAACCGCTTATTAGTAAGCGACCCCGCGTGCGTAAGGGCATTCCGCATATTCTTCGCTATTATACAAAACAACCTGAGCGCTCCTCTTATATTTCATTGTTCCGCCGGAAAAGACCGAACCGGCATGGCGGCCGCCTTGGTGCTGTTTTCGTTGGGAGTTGATGAAGAAACCATAATGCAGGATTACCTGTCTTCAAAAATCTATCTGAGTGATAAATATGACGCCTTTATCGCCAAGTATCCACGGGCGGAACCGCTATTTACCGTCAAACGAATGTTTTTACAAGCCGGAATAAATCAGATAAAGAGAGATCATAGCTCAGTTATGAACTTTCTGACCAAAATATTAAAAGTGGATATAATAAGAATGAGAAGATTATATCTGGAATAATAATCTTCTCATTCTCTTAGAATATTTCCTCTTTCTTTGAAAGCAGAGGTTATTTCTTGATTCGGTATGTCACACCTATGGTAGCATACATATTGTGCATTTTGAATTTGAGAGGGTTAGCTCCCGAGTAGAAATACGGCATTAGCCCCCATGACATATTTCCATAAAATCCGATCCGGTTAGACAACTGAAAATCACCACCTCCAAGCATTCCGAAATCATAATCACGGGCGTCTTTGCCAAAGTCAAAAGTTGCGCCGTCGCCTGATATTTCCTGTTTTTGTCCTGTAGGGGATTCGATTCGTATATAACCGTCATTAACATCTCCGTCAAACTTTGAAGATAATGTTTTGGCGGCATATATACCCATTTTCACTTGCCATTTTTCATTAAAACTATATGTGCCGTACACCGGAATGGTAATATAGGTCATATCCACATTTGTCTTGTTTTTCCCTACAAAATAGCCGGTCAGTTTATCGCCATCTTCGACAAGTACCACGCTTGTGTACATATATTTCACATGATCCGCCACTCTCATTCCCTTCCAGTCAAGAGTTATACCTGTGCCGACGCCCCATTTATCCGTCAGGCCATAAGTTACATTTAATCCTATTTGCGGATTGATTTTAGGATTATAGCTGTCAATCCCCCTTATTTCGACAGGCAATGGCATCGGAGCTGTCGCGCCAAAGTTAAACCCAAGCAGGAAATTCAAGTTCAGACTTTTTTTATCCACATCTTGCGCCGACAGGTTGGCGATAAAGAAAGAAGCTATAAATAAAGCTATTATATTGTATTTTAATTTCATATTTTAATTTTTAGTTATGGGTTACGAGAATTTTAGTTTACAAGAGTTCAAGTTTACCGGTTTTTAGAACTCTTGTAAACTTGAACTCTATTAAACTTGTTCATTTTATTTTATCACAAATTATTTCCACATTATCCACTATCAGTTTGCTGCCTACAGCGCCTTGGTACTCATTTCCGTCCTTGCTGGATGAAAAGACGATAGTAAGGCGGTAATCATTCGCGGCAAAATTCAAATCTTCCTTATATTTGAACGGTATTGAAAACCGCGTAAATCCATTTATCGCCGGAGTTTCTACCATGTCTTTCGCGTCTAACGCCCATTTTGCGGTGGCTACTACCCTATCGGATGTCAGAATTGTTTCACCGTCAAGATATTCAGCGTCCGCCGAAGCGCCTTTCGTTACTTTAAACAGGGTCGCGTACATGGACATGGAATCCGTCCTGTTCGGTATAACTTCTCCGTTGCTTCCTGTAAACACATCGCCCGGTTTGTATTTGTAATAACCATTAAACAGAATCGGTTTGCCATTCTCTATGGTATGAGCCTGCCCTAATTTTAGCGATTTCAGCGGATTAGACATATTCGCCGTGAATTTACCTCTAAAGAGACTGCCGGCAAAAATCGGATAATTAGAAGCGCCAACAGTGGTTCCCTTTATGGTCTGCAATGCAACTCCATAATTGCCCTCTACGCAATCGGTTGTCTTATCTGTCGGAAATTGATCTATTTTTAAACCCAGAAGCACCAAAACGCCGATCCCTGAATTGGCGTTACTCCACAGCAAATCACTCAATATAGGATGAGCCGCTTTTCCAACGCCCGAGGTCGTCCAATCTTCAAATGTATGTTTTAGGGTCGTTTTGGGTATTATTGATACTGTATATTCTTTAACGTATTTTCCATCTTGGGATGTAACTCGGTATTTTACCTGTTTCCCGTTCGAGAAATCCTGCGCTACCCCCGACTCCGGTTGTACCGTCGCTCCCGGACTTACTTCTATGATTGGAGTTATATTCGAATAATCAGCGGCTTCCGTTATGACTAATTGTATTGTATTCTCTGTTATCGCACGGGTAATGAACGCGTCGCTGACCACAGTCATATCAATAATATCAGCTTCCATATTAAGAGCTTCATCCTTTATACAAGAAGTTATTCCCAATAAGAGAATAGCTGACGCAAAAAACATTCTAAATTTCATATGATAATAATTTTGATTTTAGTTGCCATATGGAACTCGCATGATTTTTATTATCATGGACTTTGGTGATTTGTCAAAAATCATGCTTCGTTTCATAATGCTTTGTTAAATAATGATTTATTAAATAAAATATCATCAAAGGTATATAATGATTCTTAGGTAGATGTTTTTTATTTTCACTAATTAACATTATTTAGTAATACCCGAAGACAATGATTGCTCCCCCTATTTTTGTCCGTCTATGTGTAAATTGAAGAATTTCATGTACATTTGCACTTTAGATAGACCATAAATAAGCCGATGAATTATGAGGTTTCTTAAATTATTATTTTTTTTAAGCTTTATTGTGCCGCATATAGGTCACGCACAAAATATTACGATATACAGTAAGCCTGATTCGCTTATTTACGAGCGTTACATCGCGCGATTTGAGAAGCAGAAAAAGGAAACTTTAGGAGAATTATTAATTAACAGCGCCAAATTTTTTATAGGAAAACCTTATGTGGCCTCAACACTTGAAGGCTCGGATAATGAAACGTTGACAATCAATCTCCGCGAACTGGATTGCACCACATTCATCGAAAATTGCGTCGTACTGTCTCTTGTGATTAAATCGGGAGATCATTCATTCGACAATTACCGCGAGACATTGCGGAATACGCGATATAGAAACGGAGTCGTCGACGGCTATGCTTCACGACTGCATTATACAAGCGATTGGATTTACGAAAATGCCAAAAGAGGAATTTTAAAAAATATCAGCAAAGAAATAGGAGGGAAAACGGTTCGGCACCCTTTAAGCTTTATGTCGGAATATTCTCTTTCGTATAAACACCTGAAAAACAACCCATCGGAAATAAAGAAAATAAAAGATATAGAAGCGATTATAAATGGACGGAATAATTATGAAATTATACCGGTATCTTCCATTACCGCGAATGAGAAAAATATAAAAGACGGGGACATCATTGCTTTCGCGACCTCTATTTCCGGCCTTGATTACTCTCATGTGGGAATGGCATACCGGCAAAACGGAGAACTTCATTTTATCCACGCGTCAAGCAGCCAAAAGCAAGTTGTGATTGAGAAAAAAACGCTGTCCGATTACTGTAAGAGCTCAAAAAACTGCACAGGGATAAGCATACTACGCATCAATAAATGATACTATGACAGATAGCAATAAGAATTTTCTACATGACATGGAAGGATGGTCGCAGTTCTTTTTTTTCTTCTTCCTGTCCATATCCGGGCTTATGTTCACGATTGTCGCCTTACAACTTTGCGTGGATATCACACAATTGGATCAATCGCCCAAAATAATGCGGATGGCGCTGACGCTCCAATCCGTATGCGCTTTTCTGGTTCCCTCACTGGCGTTCGCGTACCTAACCCAAAACAGTACTAAACAATACCTGAAGACAGAACATTACCAAAATATCTTATTCTTATCATTATCCATCTTACTCATCATTGTCATACAGCCGATGATAGACTGTATCGCTCATTACAATCAACAATTAACCTTGCCCGAGTCCATGTCCGCTTTAGAAAAGTGGATACAGGAAGGTGAACTCTCCGCCGAAAAGACCACCAATCTGTTGTTTGGAGATAAAACAATAACAGGGTTGATTTTTAATCTGTTGGTAATCGCTTTAGTCGCCGGATTAGCCGAAGAATTTTTTTTCAGGGGATGCGTGCAGCAAATCATGCAAAAGATTGTAAAAAACAAACATGCCGCCGTATGGATTTCCGCCGTTATTTTCAGCGCTATACACTTTCAGTTCTACGGATTCGTGCCTCGCGTGTTATTAGGCGCTGTTTTAGGATATTTATTCGTTTGGGCAGGAAATATATGGGTTCCTGTCATCGTACATACAGTGAACAACACGATAGGTGTCATCTTGTCTTTCATCTACTATGGAAGCCCTCAATATGAAAATATCGAAAATTTCAATTTTGAACAGAATTTAGAAATTGTAATAATTAGCTCTATATTATCTATTTTGCTATTGATTTTCATCTATCGAAGGCGGAAGTCCGCTAAAATAAGCGATTAAGCATATATAGATTTAGAAACAAATAATTATCTTTACAAATATTTATCACATGTTATGAATGTAACTGAAGGGAAAAACAGCTATGGGTATCTCATTGATTGGATAATTCGCATTGGCGATTTAGTGCTGATCAATTCGTTTTTCATTATTATATCCTACTTCTTCCGAAAAACGGCTGTTATGGAAAATGTACATTCAATGGGATATGCCACCGCTTTACTATTGATTAATCTTTGCTATTTCTTTGTCGCGTCATTTATCCGGTTTCAGATATCATCAAATTTTGTTTTTATAGACAGGATTGTTCAGAAATCCTTTATGTTCATCTCATTTTATGCCATTATCCTTACCACGGGGCTTTCCGTTTTCAATATAATAAACATACCTGTAGTGGCTTGGATACCCGGATTCATCATTTTATCCATTCTATGTATAACCTGGCATATCCTATTCAGGCTTGCCCTAAAAGAATACCGAAGAAGAGGATATAATTTCAAACGAGTAATTCTTATCGGAGGCGGAGTCAATGGAGTTAAAATATACGAATCCCTTATATCCAGTGACTTTGGTTATAGAGTAATGGGATTTTTTGACGACGATTCAAATAAAAAAGATATACTGCCTAATTATTTGGGAAAAGTATCAGAGATAGAGGCTTATACGCGACAAGTAAAAATAGAAGAAATATTCTGCACTCTTCCCAGCAGTGAAGACGACCGGATTGTCGATCTTATCACATTCGCTGAAAAGAATATGATACGGTTTCATATTATCCCTGATTTTCATAAATATATAAAACGTCGTTTCGCTTTCACATTTTTGGAGTCAACGCCTATATTAAGCCTGCGAAACGAGCCGTTACAGCATTTTGCAAACAGGTTTGTAAAACGGATATTTGATTTAATATTCTCCGGTATCGTCCTTATCCTGATCTTCCCTTTTATCTACATCATATTCGGAATCATAATAAAAGTATCTTCGCCCGGTCCTATCCTCTTTAAACAGAAAAGGACAGGAAAAGACGGCAAGGAATTTTATTGTTACAAATTCAGATCAATGCGTCCGAATAAAGAAGCGGATAAACTACAGGCTACGGAAAAAGATCCGCGAGTAACGAAAGTAGGAGCTTTCATGCGTAAAACCAGCATTGACGAGCTGCCTCAGTTTATCAATGTCCTGAAAAACGAAATGTCGGTAGTCGGCCCCCGTCCGCACATGCTGCAGCATACCGAACTATATTCCTCTATTATTGACAAGTTTATGGTACGCCATCTGATAAAGCCCGGAATCACAGGATGGGCGCAAGTCACAGGATTCAGAGGCGAGACTAAAGCGGTGGAAGATATGGAAGGACGCGTGGTCAAAGATGTATGGTATCTTGAAAACTGGACTTTCTTCCTTGATATCAAGATTATTTATCTCACCACCATCAATGTGTTCAGAGGAGATAAGCACGCGTTCTAACGACATTAATCACCTTCATTTATTCAATGGTATAATCTCATCAGAAGAGAAATAAAACGAACGAGACGGGCTTATTACGCCTTTCTATGGTATAAGCGCAAGCCGGATTATTCGCTTTACTTTATTCCTCTCGCGTCTAAGGCTTTTTTATACTTAGCCCTGTTAATCAGGTGTTCCGAATAATTTGTCGAAAAGTTATGGTATCCCGAGAAGTCGTCCTTGGCGCACATATAGAAATAATCATGCTTTGTATAATTCAACACCGAGTCTATACCCTTGATAGAGGGAATCCGAATCGGTCCCGGCGGCAAGCCTCTGTGCCTGTATGTATTATAAGGTGAATCCACTTCCGTGTGTTTGTTCAGTATACGACGCAAGCTAAAATCACCCACCGCGAATTTCACGGTCGGATCAGCCTGCAATTCCTGTCCGACGCGCAATCGATTCACATACAATCCGGCGACTTTCGGATATTCATCCGTAAACATACACTCCTCTTCGACGATAGAAGCCAACGCGGAAACTTCGACAGGCGTCAAATTGATCTCTTTCGCTTTAGCCAAACGTCCGGCATTCCAGAATTTCTGATACTCCTTATCCATGCGCCGCAAGAACTTGTCGGTATCCACATCCCAATAAAACTCATAGGTATTCGGAATAAACATGGCCACGACAGTCGCCGGCGTAAATCCTAATTCTTTGCATTTCAGAGAATCGTTCAAAATATTCAACAAGGATTCTTCACTCATCATCAACTGTTCGGAAATGCGTTGAGCCAAATCGTCTTTTGTACGGATATTATTGAACTTCAGTTTCACCGGGGTTTGATGACCACTGCGTAAGGCCTTTATCAGATCATAAATATTCATATCCGGGCTAACCGCGTAACGCCCTGCCTTTAGATTTTCTTTACAATCAAGAACGGACGACAGCATATCGAAATTTGAGATGTTTTTGATTTTAGCGGTCTCTTTTACTTCTTGCCGCAAAGTTTCATAATTTCGGCTTTCATCTATATATAAGTACACCGTCTTATCAATATTAAAGCCTGTGCTCAATATACTGTAAGCATAGATAAACAGGACTATGCAAATGATAGCCAAGCCGGAAATGATGTACATTTTTTTTTTCTTCATAGCTCGTTTGTATTTGTTTTATTCTCTTAGCAGGAACGAACTGTCGCCATAACTCAAGAAACGATAGTGATTATCCAGCGCGTGTTTATATATCTCTTTCCAACGATCGTCTCCCACAAAAGCGGAAACCAGCAATAATAATGTACTCTGAGGTTGGTGAAAGTTAGTAAGCATTCCGTCCACAATCTTAAACCTGTATCCGGGAGCAATAATGATCTGCGTATCCGCTATCAACGTGTTCAGGTTATTCCGGATTAAGTATCGCAGGATGTTATTCAGGGAATCTTTGACTGTTAATCTATTATTCGACTCGGAATAAGGCATCCATTGCGGCACTTGCAATAAAGACACCGTCTTGTCTTCCAACAAAACGCCTAAATAGTACAGGCTTTCAAGCGTACGCACAGAGGTAGTCCCCACGGCTATTACCTTTCCCTGATGATTCAACAACTGTTCAATCACCTCCTTTTTCACGGAAATATATTCGGAGTGCATCACATGATCTTTAATCTGTTCCGATTTCACAGGGCGGAATGTTCCCGCGCCCACATGCAATGTCACTTCCGCTATCTTCACGCCTTTTTCGCCCAATGAGTCAAATACCTCGGGCGTGAAATGCAGACCGGCTGTAGGAGCTGCCACAGAGCCGTCTATCTTCGAGTAAACGGTCTGGTAAGTCTGCTTGTCGCATTCCTCCGTATCTCGGTTCAAGTAAGGCGGAATAGGAAGCTCGCCTACGATTTCAAGCAATTCGGAGAAAGTTACAGAGGAGTTGTTCCATTCAAATTCAATGATATGAGAATCTCCGTAAGACCGCGTTTTTCGGGCTTTAAGCCGCACATTCAGTCCGTTTACAATGATTTCCTTCTCCAAGTCTCCTTCTTTCCATTTCTTCAGGTTGCCGACCAAGCAAACCCACGAACATTTGTCTGTTTGCCGAAAATTAAGCTGATAATCATTCGGCGCGTGAGGTTCGAGGCAAAATATCTCAATTTGCGCCCCTGTCGCTTTCCGAAAATGAAGCCGCGCCTGAATAACCTTCGTATTATTGAATACCATCATACTGTCATCCGGCAAAAACTCCGCCAGATTACTAAAAACGGCATCCGATATATTTTGATTTTTGTACACAAGCAGCTTCGAGCTGTCGCGTTTTGCCAAAGGATATTTCGCGATACGATTATCCGGAAGATCGTAGTTATAATCTTCAATATGTATTTCCCCGGGATTTGATATTTCCACTTTTACTTTTTTTATCCGACAAAAATAAGCAACTTTGCGTGAATAAAAAAGCTATGGGATTAGCTTAAACTTAAGATATATGAAGATTGGAGATAAAGTACGCTTCCTCAGTACTACAGGAGGAGGCATCGTAAAAGGGTTTCAGAGTAAAGACATCGTGTTGGTGGAAGATGAAGAAGGATTTGACATCCCGGTACTCATCCGTGAAATAGTGGTCATAGAACCGACAAACGACATGCAGGTAAGGCAATCGACCAAGCCGGTCGTAAACGTGGATACAACGCCAAAACCAATAATCAAAGAAGAAGAATATAAGCCGGAAGAAACGAAAGAAGGTAACCAACTCACTGTTCTACTTTCTTATTTGCCTGTTGACATCAAGAACCTGGGTTTTACTAATTTTGAATGTTACCTGATAAACGACAGCAATTATTATTTGTCCTATAACTATATGAGCCGGACGGATTCCGGTTGGATAAGCCGGAACGCGGGCACGATAGAACCAAACACGAAACTTTTTCTTGAAGAATTTGAGAAAGCGGAATTGAACGACATCGAGCGTGTCTGCCTTCAATTTTTCGCCTATAAGAAAGAGAAAACATTCTCTATTAAAAACACGTATTCGGTGGAAGTACATCTTGACACCGTAAAATTCTACAAGCTGCACAGCTTCAAAGAGAATGACTACTTTGAAGACAGCGCGATACTCTACCCGTTAGTACGCAAGGATCTGGCTGAAAAAGAATTAGTCATCTCTCCGGAAGAAATAGAAGCGGCGATGAAGCAAAAAGGAGATAGCCAACGTCCGCGCGTCCAGCACATAGAGAAAAAGGAGAAAAACGCGATATTGGAGATAGACTTGCATATAGATGAATTGTTGGACAATACAACCGGGCTTTCGAATGGCGATATTCTTGAATATCAGATAAAAAAGTTTAAGGAAATAATGGACGAAAACAAACAACACAAAGGCAAAAAGATAGTGTTCATCCATGG